>DASWVC010000226.1:0-2303 GCA_036401335.1 Chthoniobacterales bacterium | reverse complement strand
GGCGGTGCCGTGGTCAAAATGCTCGGCCTGATCCGGGGCCGGGCAATCAGCGGCGAAGACATGGCGGCGCTGAAGCAGGCGGTCGCCTCCATGCCCCCGCACCCGGAAGTTGCCGCCGCGCTCCAGAAGTTGAAGGAAGCGGGTTTTCGCATGGTCACGCTGACCAACAATCCGGAGAAGACGGTCATCGAACAGCTCAAGCAAGCCGAACTCTCCCGATTTTTTGAGCGGTCGTTCAGCATTGATGACCACGTCCGACGCTACAAGCCAGCGCCGGAGTCATACGGAGCGGTCGCGACGGCACTCGGAGTCCAATTGTCTCAATGTTGCATGGTTGCTTGTCATGCTTGGGATATCCTCGGGGCGGCGGCGGTGGGGATGGAGACGGCGCTGCTTTTGAGACCCGGCAATGCGGTGATCTCGGTTGGGCCTCAACCCACCATCACCGGATCGGACCTGGGGGTGGTCGCCGACGCGTTGATCGCTTGTCACGTCCACTGACACTCCGTTTGCAGCCGAGGTAGGGCGAGAGACCGGATGCTTGCTTCCGGGCTGGCGCAACCGGTCGTGGTCTCAGCTTGGCATGTCCGGGAGGTTCCTGGACCCAATGCGAGGACCGGTAATACCAATACTGCGGTACGATCCGTTGCTCGCGTCCGAGAGGCGCTTCGCTCCGGCCCGAACCACGCTCGTTTTGGACTTTCGCCGTCCCTCACCACCAACGCGCGAACCGCTCGCCCGTTGCGCGTCGGCGATTCGGCCCGTCTTCCCCGTTTACCGGCCCGTCCTCAAATTTCTTTCTCTGTGGCCGTTGCCGGAAAGTCGGAATCGCGGTTCGCCTCGACGAGCTGGGCGGTATACTGCCAAGCAGCCCGGCATCCAAGATGGTGTGGCGGGGGCGCGGAAGGGCCGATCCCAGACGAAGGCCTCATTGCCCGCCAGCAGGTCGCAGACGCTGTGCACTTTGGTGGTCGCGGTGGCTTCGGCCAGCGTCAGCGGCGGCAGGATGGAGGGGATGCGCTTGGCGATCATCGATTTTGCGTGAACCGGGCGGCCCGACCTTCAGCACGTTGTGTCCTATTTCGTCGAGGTCCATTTTCGGACGGCGTTGATCTTTTTCGCTGGGCCTAAGCGGGTGGGGGTGCGCCTACCGTTTCATTTCGCGAGCACTTCCAACCCGACCCCCCTCCTTCGGTCGAGGCGATCGCGGCGCGACGGATCCTTTTTCGTCAAGCCGCGCGAAAGGTATCGAAACGATGCAGCCGACTTGCCGCGTGGAAATCGTCCAGCGTGGGGAGCGCCTCCTGGCCCTGGAAGGCGCATGGAACGCGCTGTACGACCGGGCCGAGCGTCCGCATCTTACGCAAGGCTTCGAATGGAACCGCTGTTTATGGGAAGCCTACCTCCGACCGTTGGGCGTGCGGCTCCGTTGCCTTGTCGTCCATACGTCGGAACGCGTCGTCTTGATTTGGCCCTTCCAGGTGAGCCGCTACCACCGGTTTTGGCGGGCCGCGCGCTCGCTGGGAAGCCGGAACGGGGATTATTGCCGGGTGCTCGTGGAGGCGGGACCGAACGCGGAAGCGTACGTCCGGCGCGCTTGGCAGGCGCTCCGCCAAAGCCGAGGCGTTGACCTGATCCTTGCCGAACACGTCCCTGTCGACTCCCTCGTGCAGCGCGTCCTCTCCGATCCGGCCCCGGTCGCCTCCGAACCCGACACCGCGTTGCACTTCGACCCGACCGGGTTCGCCACCTTCGAAGCGTACCAAAAGCAAATGCCGCGACAGCGTCAGATGAAGCGCCACCGCCGGCACCTGGAAGAAAACGTCGGACCGGTCGTGTTCGAGCGGGTCGACGACCCGGAGCGGCAAATCCCGCTGATTGCGTGGATGATGGAACGCAAGGTCGAACGTCTCGGCGCGCGTGGCGAGCAGCCCCTGTGGGGCCGGGATTCGGCGGCCTTTCAATCCTTCTTGATGGCCGTTTCGGGGCGGATCGCGCGCGACGGCGCCTTCGTCGTGTTTACGTTGCGGGCCGGGACGGAACTCCTCTCGGTGTTGATCGGCATGTTAGACGCTTCGCGCTTCCTCGCGTTCCACTTCGCCTTCGAACCGGCCTACGCGCCGTACGGCCCGGGAGGACTCCTGAAACAGGACCTGGTACGCTGGGCATTTGAGCGCGGGCTCCCCGTGGACATGATGCACGGCGGGAACAAAGAGTTCAAAAAGACCTTTTGCAACCGGGAGGTGCATTTGCTGACCCACGTTTACCCGGTGTCGCCTTGGGGCTGGGTTGCGGTACGGCTC
>DASWVC010000225.1:0-17287 GCA_036401335.1 Chthoniobacterales bacterium | reverse complement strand
CGGTCGCTGTAAACCGGAGCCTCACAGGCAGGGATCAATCCTTGGACGGCACGGGCTTTCCGATCAGGGCTGAAAAGTACTTCCCAATTAACGAAACACCGTCTCAGCCAGGTTCCCTTCCGGTTTACGGACAACGGGAATAAAAAGCAATTGATGTATGCAAGCAGAAACTACCAGCCAATTACGCGAGCTTGTCGATAACTGGTTAGCCGACGTGCAACGCCGGGGCACAGAACTTTATGCCGTAAACGAAGGTAACGGGGTTCAATACCTTTCCTTTGAGGGAAGGGGTCATGTGCGGTACAGCGTTGATGTAGACTACACGCTCGCTGAGATCACGTTGCAGGTAAACGATCCGGCATCGCCTGCCGTCGTTCGCGAAACTGTGGGATTAACGGCTCAGAACCTGCGCGCACTGGCAAAAAGGATTGCGCCGTTGCGGGAAGGGCAGGCCTGCATTCCGGTCAGCTTGCTGGCGCAACTGGCCGTTCTCACGCACGCCTACCGGCGTTTGGTGGCTGATTTTGACCAAGCCAGACGCATCCGTACCTCGACCGATACGGCTCAGGAAATTGAGGCTGAGCTGCGCCACTATTTGACGCCGGAAGAGCAACGCCGGACGGATAATCCTTTTATCACCTCGCGCCTGAAAAGCGTTCCAGCCGGACACTAGGGACGGCCCGGCTACGCCGCAGAAAACCGGAACACGGTCCTGGAAGTTAAGGTTTCTCCTGGTCGAAGCACCGTGGAAGGGAACGCAGGCCGGTTGGGCGAGTCGGGGTAATGCTGGGTTTCGAGGCAAAACCCCGAACGGAAAGGGTAAGGTACGCCGTGTTTACCGGTCACGGTGCCGTCGAGTTGGTTGCCGGCATAAAACTGGACTCCAGGTTCTGTGGTCAGCACCTCCATGACCCTGCCTGAGGCAGGGTCATGCACGGTCGCGGCGTGGGCCAATCCCGTTTCGTTGCGGTTCAGCACCCAGGTGTGGTCGTAGCCTTTAGCCCAGGCGAGTTGCTGGTTATCTTGGTCAATGCGGGCGCCGATCGGCGTGGAGCTGCGAAAATCAAACGGGGTTCCTTTCACCGGGCTGAGCTCACCCAGCGGAATGGCGGCGGCATCAGTCGGGATGAACTGGTCACTGTTGATCATCAGCACGTGACCCGTGATCGGGCTGGCTCCCGCGCCCGCCAAGTTGAAATACGAATGGTTGGTCAGGTTCACCACCGTGGGCTGGTCCGCGGTTGCCTGGTAATCAATTTCCAGTGCATTCTCGTCCGTCAAACGGTACTCTACCTTTGTTTCAAGGGTCCCCGGATACCCTTCCTCGCCATCCGGGCTGACGTAAGTAAGTTGCACGGCCGCGCCTTTCCCGGAAAAGGCAGGGTCAATCGCCCAGGTTACCTTATCGAATCCGCGGGTACCCCCATGCAGGTGGTTGCCGCGGTCGTTTATTCCCAATTGGTACTGGTGTCCATCCAAAAGAAACCGTCCATGGGCGATCCGGTTGCCGTAGCGGCCGACGATCGCCCCGAAATAAGGGTTGGGCTGCTCGTACCCGGCAGGGGTATCAAATCCAAGCACGACATCTGCCGGTTTTCCGTTTCGGTCCGGGGCGTGCAATGAAACGAGGCGGGCGCCGTAATTCGTGACTTGAGCCTGCAGTCCGTGGCGATTGGTAAGGGTAAAGAGCTCCACGCCTTCACCGTACGGAGACGTATTCCCCTCGCAAGAAGAACGGCACAGGATCATTGGCCGGCGGACAAAAGCATCCGGGGTTCCGGGCCGGCCAAACCATGCCCGGCGCCGCTGCAGCCAAGCAAGGAAAGCAGCAAAAAAGCGCCTAGGGCAATGGCGATGGCCAACAGCGGCAAACGTGGAGAAACCCTGAACATAAAACTCGAGGATCGGTGCCCCGGACAAGGTCTTTAAGAACACCCGGACCGGTCTGCTCAGATAAAACTGCATTGCGCCAGGTGAATGCCGATCTTTGTTGTTGTTCACCTTTCCCAAGATGTGCCGTGCAAGTTTCGCTGAAGCCGAGGTGCGCCGTGGGTTTATGGCCTACTACCTGGGCCGCGACTGGCTCTGGGTCTGGTCGGTGATTCCCGCGACCGTCTTACTGGTGACGGTGACCTGGATTCTGCACCGAGGCGATCTTCGTTCGACGATCCTTTTCCCGGCTTTTTGGGGGGTGCTGAGCGGAAGTGTCCTGGCCTTGATCCAAACCATGGTGGCGGCCCGAGCCACCGCCCGGCGCCTGGTTGGCCTCTGGGGCGAGTCGGTAACCATTCACCCCGAAACTCAACAGCTACGGTTGTGCGGCTCAAAGATCGTTGCGGGTTACGATTGGACCAATGTAACGGCGCTTGGGCGCTACGCAGATTTCTGGGTGATCCGTTTTCACGTCCGCCAAATCTTTCTCGTGCCTTCCCTTGGTTTATCCGAATCACTTTGGCTGGAACTGGTGGACTGCGCACGTGCGCACAATGGGTTCCGAAAGTTAAAAATTACCAACAGGCGGTCCGCCACGCTGGCTTTCCGGTCCTCTCGTCCCTTGCTGGTTGCACTCGCGGCGGGAGTTGGTCTGGGCACGGCCATCGCCGTGCACCCTACCGGAGAGGCGTCGCGCCAGACCGTCTGCCGCGGAGGAATCATCAGGGCACCGCAGGGGGCGCTTGGATCAAACCGTGCAGCTCCTTTTGCATAAGGCGCAGCAGGTTTTCACCTCTTAGTCTGCTTAACTGGGCCAGGCTTTGGGTGACCGCACAGCGGCTGACCACGTCATAGCCCAAAAGGTAACCCATGCGCGCCGGCAAAGCACCGGTGCTCACGTGGTAGGCAAGGTACCGGGACGTGGCCGCGTCGTCGTCCGTCTGCAAGTCATCCAGCAACGCTCGAGCGGTGGTGGCAACGTACCGTGGACCCGTGGCCGCAAGGTTCGGATCGAGAAAGACATCAGCGGGGCTGGCCTCCGGGTAAAGCTGTCGGGCAACGTAACAGGCCAGCCCTTCCTGCCACACTTGGCGGTACAGCGGCACTGACCGGCCTGCATTCGGTTGAGGGTTGTTCTGAAAATGGTACACATGAAACATTTCATGGGCCAAAAGCACGTCCAAGCGGCACTCGGCGCCGTGGGCGGAGGCAATGCCGTCGAGGCCCAGCCAGAGTTGCGTGGGGTGATCATAGGGAATCCGGGCATCAAACCGGAACAGGGAAAATCCGAGGGTCAACTCGACTCGGGCAGGGTCGAAGTCCGGGAACCGTTGCTGGAGCCGGTGCACAACTTCCGGCTCTACCTGCATACACCGCCGGCTGAGTAAAACCATCACGGGCAGGAGCCGGCGTGCTTCAGCCAGGTAAGCCGACCAACCTGCGGGGTCGGCCGGGAGCGACGAAAGGTGACGGCAAACGTCTGGTTCGGCCGCCTGCAACCATCGCCGGAAGGCCGCCGAACTGCGGACTGGGTCTGCCGGGAGGTCATCGAGGCAACGACGAAATCCGGGCAGGAGATCGACCGTTTTGACGCCATCCGGGGTTTGACCGGGAAGGGCAAAGGCAAAGGACGCCAAGTAAAGCAGCAACCAGAAAGACCTCATTTCCTTCGGCAAGCCCCGCACGGTTGCAAAAACGCCCGCCCGGACTCAAGTACCCGCAGTGGAAACCCGTTACGCAGACGCCTGGACCTTTTACCGTCGGCTTCGGCGCATCGTTTGCACCTGTTTTTTCGCCGCTATCCTGGAGTTGCGGTTCGTCTGGGTCATCAACGGGCTAATCTTTGCTTCGACGTTTTTCGTTTATTTCATGCTGGCCCTTTGGCTGGCTAACTGGAAATGCCCGCGCTGCCAACAACCCTTTTCTCATGGCGCCTTCCTGCACAGCCTTTTTGGCGGGCGTTGCTTCCATTGTAAACTGCCGAAATGGGCCGTAACTCAGTTCGGCGACCTGTTTTTGCGACCCCGGTTTCCCGCTGGCTGGCGGGTTTTTGACGAGTGACGTTTCCTACGCAGCTGAGCTTTCCGGGTCCGGGCGTGCGGGCTCTGCCGATGGGGCGGGAAGCCGAAAAAGGAGTGTGACCGCCGGCCTGGTTGGGTCCGCCGTGCCGGCGGCTTTTGCGGCTGCCGGCCGGGCCGCGTACGGGTTTCTGACGGCTGCGCATGCCGATGAGAGGCGGTCGGCGGCGGGTCTGAGGGCGGGAGCGGTCCCGGATTGTAGGGCGGTTGCTCCGCAACGACAAGGTTGCCCAGGGCGACAAAGCTTAAGGTGAACAACGCAAAAGCGAGCTTCATGGCGGGAAGAAGCCGGACGATGATCCACACCCGGGGGTAACGCAACTGATCCCCCGTTGCTGAAAGGCAGGGTCTGGCTACGTTCAGCAGATGGCGAAAATCAGCACGACCGATCTGGACGTTTTTCCTTGGGCTTTTGGAGGCAATGTCTTCGGCTGGACCGCTGACGAAAAGGCTTCCTGCGCGGTGTTGGATGCGTATGCCGCCGCCGGTGGTAATTTCATCGACACGGCGGACGTGTATTCAGAATGGGCGCCTGGCCACACGGGCGGTGAATCGGAAACGATCATCGGCCGCTGGCTGAAAGCGCGCGGCAATCGTGACCAGATGGTCATTGCCACAAAGGTAGGCATGCTTTCGAAGCTTTCCGGCTTGTCCGCCAAGACGATCCGGGCCGGTGCCGAGGCTTCACTGCAGCGGCTGCAAACGGATCATATTGACCTTTATTATGCGCATGCGGACGACCCGGATACCCCTTTGGAGGAAACCCTGGGTGCTTTCGACAGTCTGGTGCGGGAAGGCAAAGTGCGGTACATCGCCGCTTCCAATTATTCGGCTGCCCGTTTAGCCGAAGCTTTGGCCGTTTCGCAACGGGAGGGGCTCACCCGGTTTGTGGCTTTGCAGCAACATTACAATTTGATGGAGCGGGAGGCTTACGAAGGCGAGCTCGCTTCCGTGGTGGAACGGGAAGGTTTGTCGTCCATCCCGTACTTTGCTTTGGCCAAAGGGTTTCTGACCGGAAAATACCGACCGGGTTCTCCCGCCGTGGACAGCCCTCGGGCAGAAGGCGCTCGCGCCTACCTCGACGAGCGGGGCTTGCGTTGCCTGGCCGCCTTGGATGAAGTTGCGGCAAACCACCAAAGTTCGGTGGCCGCCGTTGCCTTGGCCTGGCTGGCCGCCCAGCCCACGGTGGTGGCGCCGATCGCGAGCGCACGCACCACTGAGCAACTGAGCGAAATTCTTCCTTTTGTTGAACTACACCTGTCGAAGGATGAAGTGGCACGCTTGAATGCCGCCAGTGCTTAGCTTTGCGCAACGGGCTGACGCCGTCCGACATCGGGCAGAAACCCGGTTAATAACCCGATGAGTGGCAGGAAGGCGCAAACGTGAAACACGAAATCGATGCTGGTACGGTCTGCCAGCAAGCCGAGCAAGGCTGAACCGACCCCTCCCATCCCGAACGCAAAGCCAAAGAACAACCCGGAAACCATCCCTACCTTGCCTGGGATCAGTTCCTGGGCATACACCAGGATGGCTGAAAAGGCCGAAGACAAGACCACTCCGATGACCACCGTCAATGCCGTGGTCATTGGAAGGTTGGCGTACGGAAGCATCAAGGTAAACGGTGCAACGCCGAGGATCGAAATCCAGATCACGTACTTGCGTCCAAAGCGGTCGCCCAGCGGTCCGCCCAGGATGGTGCCTGCCGCAACCGAAAACAGAAAGATAAACAGGTGAACCTGCGCGGCTTGCACCGACAGGTGAAACCTGCCGATCAGGTAAAAAGTAAAATAGGTGCTGATGCTCGCAAGGTAAAAGAACTTGGAGAAGATCAGCGCGACGAGCACGGTCAACGCCAAGCCGATTTTTTTTCCAGGTAACCTTGCAACCTGCTCTGTGCCGCCAGAATGCGCCGTCCGCGGTTTCTGCCGTTCATGGTGCCGCCGGTACCAGATTCCAATCCTGAACAAAAGGACCATCGCCGTCACGGCAAGCAAAGAAAACCAGGCGATGTAGGATTGCCCGTGCGGAACGATGATCAAGGCGGCCAGCAGGGGACCGATGGACTGTCCCGCATTGCCGCCGACCTGGAATAACGATTGAGCAAAGCCATGACGGCCCCCGGACGCCATCCGGGCGACCCGCGACGCTTCCGGGTGGAAGACCGACGAACCCACGCCGATCAAACCGACGGACACAAGAACCATGGTAAAGGTGGGAGCCACGGCAAGCGATAGCAGCCCGGCCAAGGTGAAGAGCATGCCAACCGCCAAGGCTTGTGGCTGTGGTCGGTAATCGGTGTAAAGGCCAACCACTGGCTGCAGCAGGGACGCCGTGAGCTGAAGGGTCAAGGTAATGGCGCCAATCTGGCCAAAGGAAAGGTGGTACGAATCCTTCAACAACGGGTACAGGGCTGGAACCAGGGTCTGGATGGTATCGTTAAGAAGGTGGCAGAAGCTGATGGTCGCCAAAACGGTCAGAACCGCGGCCTGGGCGGAGGGTACATGGACGACGGGTGTCTTGGACGGTTGTGCGGCTTGCATGCAAGGACGCTCGCAGGTGGAGCAGGAACATGACTTTAGGAAGTCAGGGCGGGAGTGCAACCTGAGATCCTCAGGATCAGGCTACCCTGACCAACCATTCGTGTGAGGTGCCTCAGGTTGCCTGCACTTGGTCCGGCAGGGCCGGCCGTCCCGTGCGACGCGGCTACCCGGAAGGCCCGGTTGGAAACGCCGCGTGAGCCGACCGACCGGACGGGTGCTTGAGGCGGTCGCGCAGGGACCCGCAGCCCGCGGCCGGGGAGGCCACCCCACTACCTCGGCGGCGAAGGGACTCAGCCGTCCTACCGGGCCGCCGCTTGAACCGGGCGAGAGGAGGCATCAGGCCGCGCCGGCCGTGGTAGGGGAGCTTGTCCTCAAGCGCCCAGGAGAGGACTCGCTCGCAATCGCCGAAACACAACCCTCCCGGTGTGAGGTCTCGCCTGCACCAGGTTAGAACGCAAAAAAGGGGAAAGCCGTAGCTTTCCCCTTTTCAAGTTGCAAAGACTAAAAGCGGTACGCGGCCTTATTTTGACCAAGCTTCCTGCCCGGCCTTGGACGCCAGGTCAGCGGCTTCGTGACGAATGCTGCCGTCCTCGTCCTGAAGTTCCTGAACCACTACGTGAGGAATAATTTCCGTCAGGCGCATGATTAACGGAGTGATCTCGTTCAACTGCTTTTTAGCCAGTTCCGCCAACGGTTCATCGCTGAACGCCAACGCCGTCGTGTGCAGCATTGTATACGATATGGCTGCCTGGTTGAAAGCCACATAGTCGTCACGCAACGCCCGGGAAACCGGGTCCTTACGGATTTTGTCGTAGACACCGGCAGCAACCCCAAGAGCGCCGGCAACTGCCTCTTTGACGACCTTACCGGCACCTGCACCAAAACGGTCCACATGCGGTTGAAGCTCGTTCACATGATGTTCAAAGGTTTGAAGAGCATCTGCCAGGAAAGACGCGACCCGGGGATCCGTTTTGAAGCGGTCATCGTCTTTTTGGTGTTGGAGCGGTTCAACAATGTGCTTGTCCAACGCCGACATGTCGTTGGTGTACTGGCGCAAAGCCTCTGGTGCGGAATTAGAATCATGGGGCATACCTTAATATTACGCATGCGCGCAGCAGGTGGTTGCTGTCCAACCCTTCCCAGTGATGACGAAAGGCAGGATTTTTCCTGCGTTTCCGGAGAATTCATGCCAGCGAGAGCAGCGGTTAACGTTCCGAGTGAACCGGCCATTTTCGCTCAGCGGCTAAACCTTGCAGCCGTCAAAGAAAGGCGCGGGGAACCTTGTTTCCCGCGCCAGTTTCGACCTGCCTCCGATACCCTGGCAGCCGTTAGATGACCGGCTTTCCACCTGTGACCGGAACTGCGGCACCCGAGATGTAGCTGGCTTCCTGGGAAGCCAGCAGAACGTACAACGCGGCGAGTTCGGCCGGTTGGGCCGGACGCTCAATGGGAACCGACTGACCAAATTCTTCGATGTCTTCAGCCGGCATGGTGGACGGAATCAGTGGCGTCCAGACCGGGCCGGGGCATACAGAATTCGCCCGAATGCCCTTCTTGGCCAACAATTGGGCCAGGCCGGCGGTGAAGTTGACGATCGCGCCTTTCGTGGTGGCATAGGCCAGCAAGGTCGGTTTCGGTTGAAAAGCGTTGATGGACGCAGTGTTGACGATGGCGCTCCCGGGAGGCATGTGCGAGACAGCCGCCTTGGTCAGGTAAAACATTGCGTAGATGTTCGTTTTGAAGGTGTGGTCCCACTCTTCACTCGAAATCTCGCTGATGTCTTCGTGGACCATCTGGTAGGCTGCGTTGTTCACCAGAATGTCGATCTGCCCGAACTCCTGGACGGCCTTTTGAATGATCTCCTTGCAGTGGGCTTCCTCGCCGATGTCACCGCTCATCAAGATCGCTTTCTTGCCGGCTTCCTTTACCCATTTAGCCGTGTCCTTGGCGTCCTCATCCTCATCAAGGTAGGAAATCAGCACATCCGCGCCTTCCCGGGCGAAGGCGATGGCTACCGCTTTGCCGATTCCGCTGTCACCGCCCGTGATGATGGCTTTACGACCTTGGAGCTTACCCGAACCTTTGTAAGACTGCTCGCCATGATCAGCCGTTGGCGTGATTTGTTTATCACTGCCGGGGTGGCTTTGCTCCTGCTCGGGCATCGATTTCGGGTGTTGTTTTTGGGGGTCTTGAACTGAACTGCTCTGGCTCATAATAAATCCTGACTGCATTGAAGTGAAAGGCGTCGAAGTGCCTCTGTCATCGAGTTCGGAGCCGAGCAACTGCGTGGCCTCAGGGTCAGGACTGTCAAAGCCCTCGGGAAAACGGATGGTTGCGGGTCAATGCTTCCATGAGGACCCATTGTCCTTCGCCGTTGCCTCAACGAATTCTGGCGGCAGGCGGTCACCCCCCTGGTACGTCCGCGCCGGGGCCGGAAAGCCGCACCCGGTGCCGTCTACGACTTTCACCTCGTCTTCCCAGGGCAGACGGTACTGTCCGGCCATGAGGTCGTGCATGTAGGTGTACGGGCAATCCTTGGCGCCACCTTTCACGGCCGTGAAACCGCGGTGGCCGAATTGATAAGGATTGTTTTCCACCCCCCAAAGTCGTCGCGCTTCGTCGCAAAATTTGGGCCGGACCTCCCCGGTGAGAATCTCGTCGGCTAACCCGTTGCCGGCCTCAAGCATCGTGCCGTCGTAATTGACGATCATCGCTTCCCCCATGGAATTAAAGACCCCATCGGTGCCGCACATGCAGACACTGGCCGTAAACATAAGGTTGCAGAAGGCGTTTGCCTGATTGGTGATCTTCCAACTGTGCCGTATGGGCGGCGTGTAGCCGGCGGTGCGCAGCATCAGGTTGGCCCCCTTGTAGGCAGCTTCTCGGGCCATTTCCGGAAACATGCCGTCGTGACAAATAATCAAGGCCAGCTTGCTCCCGTTTGGCCCGTCGCACACCGGGATGCCGAGGTTGCCTGGTTCCCAGGGTTCAACCGGAACCCACGGGTGCATTTTCCGGTAGTAAAGCTGCAATTCACCTCCGGCATCGATGATGATGCCGCTGTTATAGGGGTTGCCGGACGGGTTGAGTTCCATGATGGAAAAACAACCCCAGACCCGTTCCCGGGCGCAGGTCTCCTGGAAGGCCAGGACTTCCGGCCCGTCCAGGGTGCACATGATTTCAGGGTTCATGTCCATCGACAAGCCATGAAGCGAGTATTCAGGAAAAACCACCAAGTCGATGGTGCCCATGCCCTGTTTGGCTTTTGTCACCAAGGTACAGATCTTTTTTGTTTGAGCAGCGAGGTCCTGTTTGGTCGCCACACGAGGCAATTGCGCCTGAACCAAGCCTAATACCACGCCGTCCGGAGAACGATTCAATCCGCCTAATCCACTCATGCTGAAGCGGGCAGAGCAATTGCTCTACCAAACTGCTGCTAAAACTGCCGGGTGCGTGCTTTTTGCCTGCCCGGTGCGGCCTGCCTTAAAGATTTCGCCTTTAAGCAGTGCCGGCCCAGGAAAGTGGCGAAATAGTTACAGGGGCCCTGTTTCATTTCGACCGTGGGGATTGCGCAGGTCGGCCACCGGCCGGTTCCTTCCAGAGGCGAAGAGCGGTTTGTACTTCCAGCCGGGCGGCATGAATCATGCTCTCCCCGCTCGGGCTAACCCTTTCACTTATCCTGCCCTCAATGCGAATTTTTTTCACCTACTTTGCGGTCCTGTGTGCCTCCGTTTTCGGCACCACCATTCTTCCTGGAGAAGACCTGAAGGTTGGGTTCATCTACGTCGGCCCGAAAGACGATTACGG
Organism: Chthoniobacterales bacterium; assembly: GCA_036401335.1. Lineage (GTDB taxonomy): Bacteria > Verrucomicrobiota > Verrucomicrobiia > Chthoniobacterales > JAFAMB01 > DASWVC01. The sequence goes on along the minus strand of DASWVC010000225.1, from coordinate 6,930 downwards.
CTACAATCAAGCCCATGCCGAAGGAGCGGCTACCCTGGCCAAACTCCCGGGGCTCAAGCTGGAGGAGGAAGCCAATGTGCCCGAAACGGTGGCCGTGGAACAGACGATGAAGAACATGATCGTCGAGGACGGTCTTAAGGTGTTGTTCCCGACTTCGTTCGGCTACTACGACCCGCACATCCTGAAGGTGGCCAAACAGTTCCCGGACGTGCAGTTTTTCCATTGCGGCGGTTTTTACGTGGAGGGCAAGCACCCCAAGAACGTCGGAACGTACTTTGGCTACATCGACGAGGCGCAATACATCGCGGGGATCGTGGCCGGTTTGACGACGAAAACCAATAAACTGGGGTTTGTTGCTGCCAAACCGATCGGCCAAGTGCTTCGCAACGTGAACAGTTTTACCCTGGGCGCACGCAGCGTTAACCCGAAAGCGACCGTGCAAGTCAATTTCACCGGGGACTGGTCCCTGCCCGTGAAAGAAGCGGAAGCGACCAATGGCTTGATCGACCAAGGTGCCGACGTCATTACCTGTCACGTGGACAGCCCGAAAGTGGTGATCCAGACGGCGGAAAGCCGCGGTGCTTTCAGTTCGGGTTACCACGCCAGCCAGGCTGCAATTGCGCCGAAGGGCTACCTAACGGGAGCGGAATGGGATTGGAAAAATGTCTACAAGGCATACATCGCAGATGTGCAGGCTGGTAAATCCCTTCAGGCGGGCGCCATTCCGCACACCTTTCGGGGCGGTTTAAAAGAAGGGTTTGTAAGGCTTTCACCGTTTGGCCCCGCGGTAAGCGAACAAGCGAAGGCCGCTGCAGACAAGGCTAAGGCCCAGTTTATGGCGGGCAGCATGGTCATTTACAAAGGCGAGTTGAAAGACAACACGGGCAAAGTCGTGGTTCCGGCGGGGGCGGAGTGGAAACAGCAGGACCCTCAGTTGGAGAAGATGAATTGGTTGGTTGAAGGGGTGATTGGCAGCCCGAAAGGTTGAGGCCGGACCGATGGCGCTGAAAATTCCGTCTCCGCTGACTCCCGCGCCTCCGGCCGAGCAAGTGCCGGAAAGCGGCCGCCCAACGGTTGCGGCCAGGACCTATCTGACGCCGGAAGGCTGGGCGCACCTGGAGTCCTTGCTGATCCCGCTGGGCGCGATCGTCATTTCCCTGCTGGTTTTTGGCATTTTCTGCGCCTGCCTCGGGGCGAACCCGCTGGCGGTGTACGGATCGATCTACCGCGCGGCCTTTGGGAGTTGGTACGCTTTTCAGAACACGCTTTTGCGGGCGGCGCCGCTCATGTTGTGCTCCCTCTGCACGGCCATCCCGTTTCGCCTGGGCCTGATCGTGATTGGGAATGAAGGGGCTTTGGTGGTGGGGGGGCTCTGCGCCACGTTGTTGGGGTTGCAACTGCCGACGGCGGCGCCGTTGGCCGCGCAGGTGGCGATGGCGGCGGCGGGGATGGCGGCCGGCGGGCTGTGGATTGCCGCCGTGGGGGCGTTGCGCCAATTCCGCGGAGTCAACGAGACGATCAGCAGCCTGCTGCTGAACTACGTGGCGATTGCCCTGCTGAATCAGGCCATCAACACCTGGATCCGGGATCCCGAAAGCATCAACAAAGCGTCAAGTTTCGCACTGACAGACGAGCAGATGCTGCCGACCCTGGGCGGGACCAACCTGCACCCGGGCATCCTTTTCGGATTGGTGGCTTGTGTGTTGATGTGGTTCCTGGTCCAGAAAACCACGTTCGGTTTTCAGATCCGGGCAGTCGGCGGGAACGTACGGGCTGCGCGTCTGGCTGGATTGCCGGTCGCCCGGATCACCTTGGTGACCTGCTTTCTGGCGGGAATCTGGCCGGGGTTGGCGGGCATGGTCGAGGTGGCGGCAGTGCACGGCCGGGCCAACGAATCGCTCAACGCCTGGTATGGGAACAGTGGCATTCTGGTGGCCTTTCTGGCCCGGCACAACCCGCTTGGCTGCGTGCTCATTTCGATTTTGCTGGGCGGGTTGATCGAGAGTGGCGGCATTTTGCAGCGAAGCCATCACCTGCCGGATGCGACGGTGCTGGTCTTTCAGGGATTCGTTTTTCTGGCTATCCTGTTCAGCGAGAGCTTGCACGGTCAGGGGCAGTGGTTTGGGAAATTCGGTTGGGGACGTCGGGGGAGGCGGAATGGGTAACGCTGGCGGCGCCATTGGGTGGGTGGGTGTGCCGTTGGCGATGGTGGCCGGAGCCATTCGGGGCGGGACGCCGTTTCTGCTGGTGAGCCTGGGTGAATGCCTGACGGAAAAAAGCGGGAAAGTGAACCTCGGTTTGGAAGGCGTGCTGTTGCTGGGGGCCATGGCCGGGTATGCGGTATCTTACCGGAGTGGTTCACCCTGGCTGGGGGTCGTCGTCGCCGCCGTGGCGGGCGGGCTGCTGGGCTGCCTTCATGCCTGGTTAACCCAGCGCCCACGGGTGAACGACGTTGCCGTGGGCATCGCCATGATCATTTTTGGCAGCGGCCTCGCTTTTTTCCTGGGCAAGCCGTACATCCAGCCGCTGGCCCCGCCCTTGCCTGGCCTCAAACTCTCCTTACCCAACGGGTTGCCGGCGTTGGAGATCAGCCCGCTGTTTTTCCTCGGCCTGTTCCTGGCGTTTTCGATGAACTGGTTTTTTCGGAGCACGCGCTGGGGCTTGTTCGTGCGCGCCGCGGGCGATATGCCTGAAGCGGCCCGCGCGCTTGGGATTAGGGTCGCGCGGGTTCGTGCCGCCTGCATCATCGGCGGCGCGAGCCTGGCCGGAATCGCTGGCGCCTACCTCTCGCTTTTTTACCCGGGAAGCTGGAACGAGCGCATTTCCAGCGGGCAAGGATTGGTTGCGGTTGCCCTGGTGATTTTTGCCCGTTGGAACCCGCTCAATTGCCTTTGGGCGTCGCTGCTGTTCGGTGGTGCTCAGGCGTTGGGTCCAGCGCTGCAAGCCGTGGGCGTTAGTTCTTACTATTACCTCTTCAATGCCTCGCCGTACTTTCTTACTTTGGCAGTTATGATCGTTACCTGCAGCAATCAACGCAACCTCGCCGGTGCGCCCGGCGCTTTGAGCAACCGTTTATGAACACCAAACACGTTGACGCGGACCCTTACCCCTGGCCCTACAACGGCGATTTGCGGCCGGAAAACACAGTTTTTCTGGTCATCGACATGCAGACGGATTTTTGCGGTTACGGCGGCTACGTGGACAAAATGGGATATGATTTATCCCTTACGCGGGCTCCGATTGAGCCGATCCAGCGGGTGCTGTCGGCCACCCGGTCGCTCGGTTATCACGTGATGCATACCCGCGAGGGCCATCGGGCTGATCTATCCGACTTACCGGAAAACAAACGTTGGCGGAGCCAGCGGATGGGTGCCGGCATCGGCGACGCCGGTCCATGCGGACGAATCCTGACGCGTGGGGAAACCGGCTGGGAAATCATTCCGGAACTTGCGCCCTTAGCGGGTGAAGCAGTGATTGATAAACCCGGAAAGGGCTCATTCTACGCCACCGACCTGGAATTGCTGCTCCGAAAGCAGGGCATTCAGAACCTCATTCTGGCGGGCATTACGACGGACGTTTGTGTCCATACCACGATGCGCGAAGCCAATGACCGCGGCTACGAGTGCCTCGTGCTCTCCGATTGCACGGGGGCGACCGATCAGGGCAACCACTTTGCCGCCCTTAAAATGATCAAGATGCAAGGGGGCGTCTTTGGTGCGGTGACCGACTCCGAGCGTTTGCTCGCCGTGCTGGTATGACCATGACGGCAGGGCCCCCGCTGGTGGAACTCGTCGGAGTAACGAAACGATTCGGTTCTTTCGTCGCCAATGACGGCATCTCCTTCGAGGTCAGGCCGGGCACGGTGCACGCGCTGCTGGGAGAGAACGGCGCCGGTAAAAGCACCCTCGTCAAATGCCTGATGGGGTACCACCCGGCCGATGAAGGCCGGATCGTGGTGGATAAGGTATCCCGGCAAATTCGAGGGCCGGCCGACGCCCACCGGCTCGGGATCGGCATGGTCTACCAGCACTTCACCCTTATTCCGGCCATGAGTGTGGCGGAGAATTTTCTGCTGGCTCGACCTGACGTGCCGGGCCTCGTGCGCTGGCCCGCCGAGCTGGCGCGCATGTCCGCCTTTCTGGAGCGTGCCCCGTTCCAAGTTGACCTGAACGCGCCGGTGACCAGCCTGGCGGCGGGCCAGAAACAGAAAGTGGAAATCCTAAAGCAGCTCTACCTCCAGAGCCGGTTGCTGATCCTGGATGAGCCAACCTCAGTGCTGACACCAGTCGAAGCCGATGAGGTGCTGGGACGGCTCCGGCAGATGGCGGATGCCAAACAGATCAGTGTGCTGCTGATTACCCACAAACTTCGTGAGGTGGCCAAATACGCCGATGAAGTCACGGTCCTTCGCCGGGGCCGGGTCACCGGCCGCGGACCCGCCAAAGGTCTGGATGCGTCGGCGCTGGCGGTCATGATGGTGGGTGAGCGGCCGCCGAAGGAGGCGGTGGTGGAAGCTGCGCCCGTTGGAGGTGCAACGGTTTTGGAGGTGGACCAGTTGCGGGCAGCCCGGGACAATGGGGTGGAGGCTTTGCACGGGATCACGTTAAAGGTCAATGCCGGCGAGATCCTTGGGGTTGCGGGGGTCTCGGGCAACGGTCAACGGGAGTTGGTGGAAGTGTTGGGGGGTCAGCGGCCGCCTGCGGGTGGGTCGGTCCGGGTGAATGGAAAGGCTTACCGGCCGAGTCGGCGTCAGATGGTGGCCAACGGGGTTCACGTCTTGCCGGAGGAACCGTTGCGCAATGCCTGTGCGCCGGCCATGAGCGTGGCGGAAAACCTGGCCATGCGCACCTTTGACCGTCCTCCGCTGGCCCGTTGGGGATGGCTGAGCAACCAAGGGCAGATCCGGGCCAACGGCCGGGCGTGGATGCAACGGTTCGACGTGAAGGCGTCAAGTGAAACGCTGCCAATTTCTCAATTGTCGGGCGGAAACGTCCAGCGGGCGGTGTTGGCGCGTGAACTGGGACCAGGGAATGCGAAACTTCTGGTGGTGGCCAACCCGTGTTTTGGACTCGATATCGCTGCCGTAGAGTTCATCCATGAAGGCCTGCTCAAAGCGCGGAATCACGGTGCCGCTGTTCTGCTCGTCAGCGAGGACCTGGATGAATTGATGGCGCTTTCTGACCGCATCGTGGTCCTTGCCGGCGGCGAGATTGTGCATGAGGCCGCACGCGGAAACTACGACCTGAAGGTGATCGGGGGCAAGATGGCCGGCCTCGCGTAAGAGAATTGTATCCATTGCAACCGTGCCATCAATTGTATCAATGAAGGCGAAGCCGGACGATGTTACTTTCCTTCAATTCATGCCATTCTTACAGTTGATACAATTTCCTCATGAGGCTTTCTGATCCGGTCCCAGGCTACTCCCGGCCAGAGTTGAAAAATCTGCTTGTGACCGTCCCGGCCGCCAAAGAGATCGCGTGGGAGCCGTACCGTCCGGGGGTAGAAATCTATCGGTTGTACGGCAATGGTCTCGATGGACCAAGCGCCGCCCTGCTGCGGTATGAGGCAGGGAGCGCCGTACCCCTGCATGAGCATTCTGGTTACGAACACATTCTGGTTTTGGCCGGAGCGCAGGAAGATCAGAATGGAGTGATCGAGACCGGCACCTTGGTCATCAATCCTCCGGGAACGAGGCACGCCGTCAGCAGCCGATCCGGATGCATTGTGCTTGTGATCTACGAACGACCCGTGCGCTTCCTTTAACCGGCGTTTTCGTGCGAGGCGTGGGCATGCTAATGGGCGATGGCATGTCGAATCCAGACAGGGATTGAAAAGCGCGCCTCAGACGCGGAGGGTGTTCGCCGATGTTCAGTTCGTTTTCCGAGCAAGACCGCGAATGGACCGATCAGTTCCAAGCCAGCAGTTGGCTTGCTGCGCCCGGGGTTAACCTCCCGTACCGTATGCTGCGGCCCGTTCAGGCCGGCGAGCAATTTCCTCTGGTTTTATTCCTGCATGGCGCAGGCGAACGGGGAAGTGACAATCGTGTCCAGTTGCGCCACGGCGTTCGCCGATTTGCCCTGGCGGAAATGCAAGCCCGCTTTCCTTGTTTTGTCGTTGCCCCCCAATGCCCGCGCGGCCCCGCTGGCTCTCCCTCTTACTGGCTGGATGAGCATCCGGATGCGGCTGATGCCGGGTTAGCAGGCACCGAGGCTGACCTGCTTGCCATGGTGCTTACCCTGACGGATGCAGTGATGCAGAATGAACCGGTTGATTTTGGGAGGGTGTATGTCACCGGCATCTCCATGGGCGGATTTGCGACGTGGACTCTCCCGGCGCGGCGTCCCGACTTTTTTGCGGCCGCAGTGCCGGTCTGCGGCGGTGGGGACCCAGGGACGGCCTCACTCCTGCAGACCATTCCGATCTGGGCGTTTCACGGCTCCGCCGATCAGGTTGTTCCGGTCCAATACAGCCGACAAATGGTTGAGGCACTGCGGAAACAGGGGACCAATCCGAAATACACGGAGTACGAAGGGGTTGGCCACGATTCGTGGACCCCGGCTTACAAAGAACCGGAATTATTGAACTGGATGTTCAGTCAGCACCGCCTTCTGCGAGGAGGTAGCCATGGTCCTTGATCCGTGCCAACAGGTCACCAACGCCAAGGTGCGCGGGACCGACTCGCCGTCTCGGAAAATCTTCCCGCTGCGCCGCGGGGCCACCCGCTGGGTGTCGTTGATCTCGCCCAGGAAAAAGCACGTGGCGTGGCACCACGCCGAAACGCCAGCCTGATTCTCAATCACTTACGCCACGGCGCCCGGCGAAAATCGCCGATTTCGCCTTTGAATCGGCTAAGCCGGGGTAGCCTGGAGGAAAGCGACGGCACGGGGAATCGTGACCCTGAAGCCCAAACTTGAAGGTGGCAGCGCCCCC
>DASWVC010000224.1:0-2861 GCA_036401335.1 Chthoniobacterales bacterium | reverse complement strand
GATTGCGGCCTTGGCCAGGTCTGTCGCGATCACCAAAGCCTTTGCGCCTGGTGAAGCACCTGAGGCAATCAAGTTGATGGCTGCCTGCAGCGCGGCGGTGCCGCCGTAACATGCATGCTTTACCTCAAAAAGACGGCAGTTCCGGCTAAGCCCCAGGTAATCGTGCAAATACGTGCTGAGCGATTTGCCAAAATCTAGTCCTGACTCCGTGGCGGTAACGAGCAGTTCAATCTGATTTTTCTCGCTTTGGCTCAGCTGGTCAACCAATGGTTTCGCCGCATTTACCCCGCATGACACCGGATCCTCGCAAGGAAGCGCAACCGATTTCCGGCGAATCATCAGGTTGTCGAAGCGGCGCAGATCCAGGCCGCGGGCCTCAAACAATGAGCGCACATCCAGGTACGTTCGTCCTCCGTAAAAGTTGATCGCTTCAATTCCGACTTGCATTAAGGTGCGGCCTTTCTGATGACAATGCTGCTGTTAAACCCGCCAAAGCCGAAGCCATTGGAAAGGGCGAAATTCACGTTCAGCGGTTCGGCGGTTTTTCCGGCAAACCTTAACCGGGGATCAATCGGGCATTCCAGGTTTCGATTCGGGTGAAGGAAACCGGCGTTCAACTGCAGCACACACGCGATCAATTCAATCACGCCTGAGGCACTGAAGCAGTGGCCGGTCAGTGATTTTGTCGAGTTGATCCGAACCTGATCAAGCGTTTCCTGAAAAACCGCATTGATGGCCGCCGCTTCGGTTCGGTCCCCTAACGGCGCCGACGAGCCATGGGCATTGATGTACCCTATTCGCTCCGGGGCGAGCCCGGCTCCGGCCAATGCGGTCCGCATGGCGCGGATTTCGCCGTCGACCGAAGGCTCCGGCAGGTGGTTGGCATCCAAAAGCAGTGAAGCGCCGGCGAGGGAAGCGAAGCGCGAATCTTCCGCGCGCTCGCGGGCTGCTTCGAGCACGACGCAAGCACTGCCTTGTCCCCAGACAAACCCTTCGTGCCCTTTGTCAAAAGGCCGGCAAGCCTCGGCGGGATTTATCGCACGCGGGCCGCAGGCCGCCGCCCCCAGAACCGCGAAGCCCTCGAGTTCCAATGCCGAAAATTCCGTGCAGGCGCCAACCACCAGGCACGTCTGAACGACCCCCGTTCGAACCCAGTGGAAGGCTTGAAAAAGCGCCGCGTTGCCGCTCGCAGCAGCCGCCCCGATCGTCATTCCCGGACCGCCGATCGAGAAGATTTCGCTCAGGCACCCGACCTGGTGACTGTCGGAATACGAGAGGGCGTACCGCGGCTCAGGGCGTCCCTTCGCGGCGAACCGGGCCCAGTTGCGGGCCACGTAGTCCTGCGAGAGATTACACCCGGCGACGATTAACCCGATTTGCGACGGTTGCAGCGTTCGTTCCCCGAGCCGCCCGTCCAGAAACGCCTCCATCACCGCGCCCGCGCTCAGACGAGTGGATTCGGTCATGTTCGCCGAAAGTTTCCGGGCACGTGAAGCGAGGTGGGGCGCAACGTCGCGCAGCCGTTCCAGCGATTGGTCCCAGGAAAAATCCTGGATTAATCCAGCAACCCGGACGGATTGGCCCTGAGCGTCGGGAAGGTGGGTGATGCCGCAACGACCGGACCGAAGTGCATGGGAAAACTGCCCGACGGAGTGACCGACGCTGCAGATCACTCCCATGCCCGTAATGGACACCGACGACGGCGGGCCCTCGTTCACAAATCACCCGGGCGTTTGATGCCGGTAAAGCAAGTCGACCAACTCCGCCAGATTTTGCAACCCGTGCAAACGCGCGGTTGGAACGTTCAGTTCGAGATCCTCGAGCGAATACATAACTACCTCGACCCGATCCACGGAATTAGCTCCCAAGTCCGCCAGACTTCTCTCTGCCTTCACCTCGTCGGGCGCAAGGTCCGGCAAGACTTTGAGGACGTTAGCTTTCACCACCTTAAAAATTGCTTCTTTATCCAACCGCATAAAACGGCGCTGCTTCCTGCTTTGCGTCTCCGGCCGAACTTTCCCAGAGGGCAGTCAGGCGATCGTCGAGAACCGCGGCTGCCCCGGCCATCAGATTTTCGGCCATCTCATCGACGTGGCGTTCACGCCAGCTTTCAAACCGGGTCCGTCGTGCCCATTGGTTAAATGCACCGAGCGCAGGTCCGCAGTGGATCTGGTAATCCACTTTATCGGCCGGGTCGCCGCTCAATGCCAACCGATTGGTATGGACAAAATACCAACGAAAGATAAGCGCCATCTTGTGTTTTTCGTCGCGCTCGGCCCGCTCGATCATCTCCGGCATAACCTGCGCATAATAGGCCTTCGTTTCGGCATAGACTTCGGCGAAACTGCGCTTGAAGTAGCGGGATTCAATCTGGTGACGGGTTTGCGCGTCAATCTGTTCGAGTGAATGAAACTGGCGGTAGAGTTCATAGAGCTTTTTCGCGCGGGCCGGGAAGAGCAGCCCTTTTCTGAAAACCTGGACCTTGCCGCCCACCTCGAACGCGTCGCCGGCCGGCACCACGTCCGTGTCCTGAACGTGGGCGCCCTGCAGCAGGTCCTTCACCGCGTCGCTCGTCCCGGCTTCGACCGTGCACTGGTTTATCGACCCGGTGAGCACGAAGTCAGCGCCGAGGATAAAGGCCGCCGCGATCGACTCCGGCGTGCCCAGCCCGCCCGCTGCTCCGACGCACACCGGGCCGGTCGTCCCGGACTCCTGCGCAAATGAATCACGCAGCCGTCGCATCACGGGAAACAAAGCGTGGAACACACCGCGATCCGTGTGGCCGCCGGAATCAGCCTCGACGCAGAGGTCGTCCGTCATGGGAACCTTTTCCGCCAGCTCCGCCTGAAGGGGAGTGATCC
>DASWVC010000223.1:0-8809 GCA_036401335.1 Chthoniobacterales bacterium | reverse complement strand
CCGGTAAGACCCGCCCGGAAACGGCGCGCGACCGGCGACGACCCTACCCGAGGTAAAGGCTCAGTCCCGGACTCTTTAATCTTGGGCAAGCGGGCGGGGGTTGGCCGCCAAAGGCTTGAGCAATTCGAACCGGCTGGCGCGCAAATCGAGCCCGCTTCGTTCGATTGGGTACGGTTTGTTGCCGTGCAGCCCGGCCCAGATGATCCGGTTAAACTTTTGCGAATCCACGGCGTCTTCCCTGCTGAAGTCCATGCCGGCCGTACGCTTCGCCCAGTAGGCGCTCCCGTGCGTTGGCTTTGGGATGCCGGCTTTGGAGATGCCCTCGCCCGGTTTTATCGGAAGGGAAGTGTTGTACAGGTACGTCGAGGGCTGCGCGACGAAATTCCACTCGCGCTGGGCGAGGTCGAAGACGGCCGACATCGGTCCTTGGTTCGCGGTGCGGATATTAAGGTGATCCGTGCCGAGAATGTCCTCAATCGTCCGGACCATGTTCACCGTCGTGTAGCGCTCGGAGATCACGGCCCCATGCTTCACGTACGGCCCGACGATGTAGGCAGTCGACCGGTGGGAGTCGACGTGGTCTGCGCCATCCTGCGAATCGTCTTCCAGAATGCAGATCAGCGTGTCGTACTTGTAGGGGCTGTGCGCGACGGTGTCGATGAGCCGGGCGACCGCGTAATCGTTGTCCGCCTGCTGCAGTTCCGGCGTGTTTACACCGTCAATCGCGCTGCTGAAAGACCCCATGTGATCGTGCATGTGGCGGACGGTCGATAAGGCCGGCAGGTTGCCATTTTTAGCGAATTCCGCAAACTCGCGTTCCCACTCCTTCTCCCGCCAATAATCCGGGAAAGCGTTGTCGAAGCTTCGAAAATACGGGTCGGTGTAGGGGACGATCGATTCCTTGGCCGGGAAGGCCACGCGCAGGTGTTTTGCGGCGGGATTGCGTTCAAGGGGAATGGCGTTTTGCGTGGACCCATACCGGGTCTCGTCGCAGTACATCCCGTAGTTTCGGATGGTCAGGCCGGCGCGCAGCACGGCATCCCAAATGTAGCCTTGCTGAGGTGGCGTGCCGAAGGGGCCGTCCACCGCAAACTCGTCGGCCGTGCCCGGGAGCAGGTTTGGATCGTTCGGGGTGATCGGGTTAAACTGTTTCCGTTGAGCGACCGTTGGCAGGCCAACAATGACGTCGCGATTGGTGCCTTCCGAATCGTAGGAAGTGCCTCCGTGGCCATAGTTGATCGCAATGTTCTTTTGGGAGATGTCAGACTGGCGCCCCGCAAAACTCCAGATGTGGCCGTCGCCGCTCACGTCCCCTGAGTCGTAGAAATTATCGAGGTCAACGAACTGCTGGCAGATCCGGTGGTAATTCGGCGTGATAGGTTGCCCGAAATCCGTCAGGGCCGGATCCCCGTTGCCACGATCCAGGTCTCCCAGGACCTGATCGTAGGTGCGGTTCTCTTTGACCAGGTAAATGACGTGTCTGATTCGCTGATGAAGCTCGGCCATCAGACTCGCTTCCGCCGGGTCCTGCCTGGCCTTGAAAAAATCGTTCCGGGCAACCTGATCCGTCAAGGCGGCCAGCTCCGCCTCACTCGGGACCGGGATGGTCAGGAGCGAGCTTTTTTCCAGGTCGTACACGTACTGGTTGGGTTCACGATTGTAAAACGTGTACCCGGGATTCGGCCCGGTCCGATCGCGTCCGTTTGACACATACAGGTATTTGCCGTTTTTACTGACCGAAACCGCGTTTGGCGCAAACCCGGTCGGAATCAAGCCGACCACCTGCGGGTGATACGGCAGACCACGGACGACAGAAACCGCGTTGGTCCCGTAGTTGGTCACGTAAAGGGTCAATTCATCCGGCGAAAACGCCAGCGCATTGGGCGACGCACCGGGGTAGCGCATCTCTTTGTCGTAGACGTAATTATTTGGGGCGGTGACGCGGATGCTCTGGACTTGAGCGTTCGTGCTCGTGTCGATCACGTCCAGGATGTCGCTGTTATCCTCGGTGACGTAGAGAAACTTCTCGGCCCGGTCCAGGATCATCTTATTCGGGTTGCCGCTTACTTTAATGCGTGCCGCTACGGTGGGTTGGGCCGCGCTCAGGTCGATCACGTCGACTTCGCGGTCCCGGATCGAAGACACGTAAGCCGTCGTATTGCCCCTCAACACCACCCAGAACGGGAACTCGCCCCCAGGAACGCCGGCATCCGCCTTATTGATGACACCTGGCCGCAGGTCGAAGTCGGTGAGCACCTTGTGCGCCTTCAGATCGACGATCGAGAAGGATTCGTTCTCGTAGTTCACGACGAAAAGTTTCGAGCCGTCGGGTGTGATGGCCAGTCCTGCGGTTTCCGGCAACACATCGCCGGGGAAAAGGGCAAGGGCGGTTTTATGGCCCAGGGCAATCGGCTTGCCGCTTTCCATCCATTGACCGCTGCCGTTCAAGGTGAACACGTGGACGTTGTCATCCTGCCCGCCGCCGACGTAGAAGGTCTGCCCATGAGGAGCGAAACAGATGCCGACGTAGGAATTCGGAATCTGCAGTACTTGCTTTTTCACCGGCTTTCCCGTGCTGACATCGAAAACAAACACGTACTCATCGGTGCCCGCAGTTTCCCCCGCCGGAACGGAAAGGCTGTTGTAGCCGCTGGCCAGGACCAGCAGCGTCTTGCCGTCGGGGCCGAGGACGGAACTCAAGGCACCGCTGGCGATGAACCTGGGGTAAGGCTTGAGGCCTGGATTAAGGTACTCCAGCACGGACCCGGCAGCCGCAGTGGGGGTGATGTATTGACCGGTCGAGATAAACACCCCTTGCGATTTGGCCAGGGCGGCATCGTCAGATTCAGCGAGTGTCACTGAAATGGGTGTCAGCGACAACGCTGCCATCATGCCCAGCAGGGGTGGGCGCCAGAATTTTCGTTCAGTTCCGTCGAGTGGCATAAGTGGCTCCAAGGGCCGGCAGCCGGCAAGGCGGCCTTTTCGCGCGTTCATCGCACGGCAATTGCGTGCGACCGGCCCGCCGGCCCGTCCCAACCTGGACTTCGGCCAACCAATAGTCTGCTAATACACTGTGACTTTTCGGTAACAGACGCCCATGGAACCGCCGGTTTTATTAATGCCGGCTTCTTCGCCGCTGCGCCGGGTGGTGAGGTCGGCCGCGCTTCGGTCCAGCGCGGCTCGGTTCCGCGCAATCAGAAGAAGGTTAAAGCCCTGCCTCTGCCAGCCTCGGTGCCATTTCCCGGCCAATGCCGGACGAGGAAGCCGTCACCACGGCCCAGGAGCGGTACCGGGCCCGCCATCGTTCCTGTCGTCGGGTTCGGGTTTCCGTCGTGCGGGGAGCGTTATGGGGTTCCTTTTCCTTCTTCGCCCGGTGATGTTCCCCGACTGGCGGTAAGCCGGGCTGAGGCCCGGTAACGACTGCCCGCGGCTGGGATCAGCGTGCCGACCCTGCCCAACCCGAACGGGGGCATGTTGTGGTAAATGGCTTCGTACGAGCCCGGAGCGATCACGTAGGTTTCGTGCCAGATGCCCACGTCGCCGCTGTTGCCGATCTGGCGTGTGAACGCGCCCCACGCCGGCAGGTGCGCGCGGCTTTTGCTGGAGGCGTACTCCGTCAGATGGTTGAACGAACGCCAATACTGCAGGGAGATGAGGGTGCGACCCGGCCAGAAGTGACCGCCGAGGTAACCGAGTTCCGGGTGTTGGGAAAGCTCCTGGAGCATTCTTGGCATCGCTCGAAACACCGGCAGCCACTGGTAAACCTTAAGCGGGTGGTTGATGCGCATGCCGATGAGGAACACGCAGAACTCGCCCTCCAACTCGCCAGCCATTCTTTGGGGGATCATACGATTGATCATGCTCAGATTTTACTTTTGGTCATATAATTACTCTAAGTCAAAGACGGCGCAAAAAAGGGGTTTAGGGCAAAGGCGGGAAGCTGGCCTGTTCATTCGGGAACACCTCGGACCAGATCCGGCGTTCGGCCTCGGCGTAATCGCATGCTTTCAGCAAGGGTTTCCAGCCCAGGCCGTCAAGAAAACGGTGCTGGTTAACCCGCAGGGTCTCGCGCGGTTGCGGCAACCCGATCCCTTCCAGCCACTCCCGTGCGTCCACCAGCAAGTTGGTGCCCAGCGACATGGTCATTAACCCAAAAGCGACTTCCGCACCCTGGACCACAGGCAGTTCCAGGTCACCGGCCGAGATCCCTTCGCGCACGAGCAATTCCAGGATGCCAAAGCAGCGTTCCTCGAGCATCAAAAACGCTTGCCGGCGCTCGGGCGCGGTCTTTTCCCAAATGGAACGGCTTTTGACCATTTGCACGAGTTGGAAATGCGCACTTTCTTCCCGCGACAACACGTCGTCGGCAATGCCGACCGCCAGGATTCGTTCGCGGCTGTTTCCATGAAAACGCGCCGCACGCTCGAAGAGCTGCGTGCGCCGCTCCAGGGATCGCGCGACAATGGCGAGCACGATGTCTTCCTTGGTGCCGAAATGCTGGTAGAGGGTGCCTTTGGAATACTCCACCGACTCCGCCAGGCGGTCTAGGTTCAACCCCAGGTAGCCGTGCTCGCGCAGCATCACCGCGGCAGAATCAAGGATCAGCATTTCGCGCTGGCGGAACTCGCGCTCGCGGCGACGGGCAATGGACACGCCCCAGGAATAGGTCGGGTATGACTTTGAGTCAAATAAATCCTTGAAGTGTTTGCTAACCCCCGTTCGGGCCAGGGGCCTAAAACCTTTCCGGAACAGCCGCAATTCGTTGAGCCCGGGCCTTCGGGGGTTTGCGATCCTCAACGTCAAGCCGCTCCCTGCGGCGCTTACCTTGCAAAACTTGCCAACCGTGCGAAACCAAGGACGTACCTTATGAACGAAACCACCCTCGTTTTGTTGAAGCCGGACTGCCTTGCGCAGCGTCACGCGGGTGACGTTATCCAGCGCTTTGAGCAGGCTGACCTCGACATTGTCGGTTGCAAAATGACCATGCTTTCGGACGAAGTGCTGGCTGAACATTACGCTCATGTCTCGACCCGTCCGTTTTACCCCGGTTTGAAAGCTTTCATGCAGAGCAGCCCCGTCATTGTTCTGGCGTTATCGGGAGAGGGGGCCGTGGCAAAGGTTCGCGAACTCATGGGCCCGACAGATTCAAAAAAAGCGCCTCCGGGCACGATTCGGGGTGATCTTGGGGCCGACACGATGGAAAACGTGGTGCATGGGTCCGACAGCCCGGAGAGTGCGGCGGCCGAGTTGAAGCGGTTCTTTTCGCCCCACGAGTTGCTTCCTTCCGCCCTGCATCCGGCTTAGGGCCTGCGCCGCTCCAATGGGCGTCCCGGTACCGGCTCGCTGCTTGCGAGCAGCTGCCCGCTCTTCCTTTACCTACAACTTGCGACCGCCTGACCGTACGGAAACGTGAACCTTCAAGCATTGGTCTTTGACTTCGATGGCCTGATCGTCAACACGGAAGAACCGGGTTTTGTCAGCTGGAAAGAGATTTACCATGAGTTTGGCCAAGAACTCGCCCTGAAGCACTGGACGGCTGCAACCGGGTACGTCGGCGGTTTTGACCCCCACGTTCACTTGGAAGGCCTGCTCGGCCGGAAGCTGGACTGGGCGAGCATCTCCCCGCGCCGGGAAGCCAGAAACTGGGAACTGACGCTGAAGGAACCGGTTTTGCCGGGGATTGCGGCCTTGATGTCGGCTGCACAAGCGGCGGGCCTGAAGCTTGGCGTCGCCAGCAACTCCGGCTCCGGCTGGGTGGAAGACGGGCTGAAGCGCTTAGGGCTTCGGCAATTTATTAAGGCGATCGTGACCCGCGACCTCGTGGTTAACCCCAAACCCGCTCCAGACATGTACTTGAAATGCGTGCAAACGCTCCGCGTCGAACCAGCGCACGCGATTGCTTTGGAAGACTCCGAACCCGGCGCTCGTGCGGCCAAACGGGCCGGTTTACGGGTGGTAGCCATCCCTAACCAGTTTAGTGCACTGCAGGACTTGTCTTTTGTCGACCTGAAGGTGGGCAGTGCCGCCGAGATCACCCTTGAACGCCTGGAGGCGTTAACGGGTTCCACCGCCGTCGGCTGACCTCCGGCGAGGCCAACGTACCCTGACCTGTTGCCATGAAAATTCTGGAGCTTCGCGGCATTCTTCAATACGTCACCCGTTTTCGTGACAAGATTTTTGTCATTGCCATCGATGGGGATGTGGTCGGATCGGAAAACTTTTCAAACATCCTCCTGGATGTGGCGGTCCTGCGCTCCTTGAACATCCGGGTGGTGTTGATTCACGGGGCAGGATCGCAGATCCAGCGCACCGCCGAGCAGCAGGGCATCTCCATCACCAATGCGGACGGCACCGGCATCGTGGATGAAACAACGCTGCAATTGTCCATCAACGTCGCGATGCGATTGGCCAACGAGGTGATGGAAGGCTTGACGCAGGTTGACCTGCGGACCGCCTATGCCAATGCCATCATCGCGCACCCAGCGGGAATCCTGCACGGGGTGGATTACCAGTTTTCGGGGAAGGTCGAGAAGGTGGACACCCAGTTACTCAATCTGCTTTTACGGGAAGAAGTTGTTCCCGTCGTGCCGCCGCTCGGTTTTGACGGCGAAGGCAGGACCTTTCGGGTTAACTCCGACCTGATCGCCCTGGAGATCGCCGAGTCACTGAATGCGGCCAAGCTCATTTTTTTGTCTAGTTATGAAGGGTTGATCCTCGACGGTCAGCGCATCGGCCATTTGGCGGTGGCTGAGCTGGAGGAGGTGCTTCGCAAACGGCGCCAGGTCCTTCCGGCCAACCTGGCCTCGAAGTTGGATCATGCCGCGCGCGCCTGCCGTTTTGGCGTGCCGCGGGTGCACCTTCTGAACGGGAATGTCAACGAGGCCCTGCTGGCCGAGGTGTTCAGCAATGGGGGAGTGGGCACGATGATCTACTCAAACGAGTATGAACAAATTCGGCCCGTTTATAAAAAGGATGTACGCGCCGTGATGTCCCTGATCCAGCAATCCATCCGGAGCGAGGAACTCACCCGACGGACGCGGGCCGACATCATTGCGAACCTCGACGATTATTGGGTTCTTGAAATCGACCGGCACATCGCGGCCTGTGTGGCGATGTACCCGTACCCGGAGGAAAAGATGGCCGAGCTCGCCTGCCTTTACGTTAGCCGGTCCAATGAGAACCAGGGGCTTGGCCGCAAGTTGATGTCTTTTGTGGAAAACCTCGCTCGTCAGCGGGGGTATTCCCACCTGTTCGCGTTGTCTACCCAGGCCTTTGTCTACCTGCAGCAGAAAGGCGGTTTCCGGGAAGTCGGGCCGGAGGTGCTGCCCGCAAAACGCCGCCTTAAATACGAGGCCAGCGGACGCAATTCCCGCGTGTTGTTGAAGAACCTTGAGGCCCCCCCCGCGCCCACGGCAGCGGGGCACCCCGTGGGCCTGTAAGCCCTGGTTGAATGCCACGAATCAAAAAACGAAAATCAGGAGCAGCACAGGATTCAGCCCCCCATTCGTGGCATTCTTCGGTCTTTTGATTTGTGGCACTTTCGGCCCGTGCACCCACGCTTTGCAGCCGGGCCTCCCGTCCGGTATAACCCTCCCTGATGTCCCACTTGGCCCGCCTTACGCCTTCGCTGCTGATCGACCTGCTGGTGCTGCTCGCCTATTTCGCGCTCATCGTGGGCCTCGGGTTGTGGGCCGGGCGTTCCAACCGCAACCTTACGGAATTTGCCCTTGGCGGCCGCTCGATTCCCTGGTGGGCCGTCCTTGCTTCGATTGTGGCCGCCGAGACCAGTGCCGCGACCTTTCTCGGCACGCCGGCCGAAGGATTCAAGACGCGGAGTTTTGTCTACGGGCAGTTTGCGATCGGGACGGTCCTTGCACGCATCATCATCGCCGCCACCTTCATTCAGCCGTACTACCGCTACCGGGTCCAGAGCATCTATGAATTCCTGGAGATCCGTTTCGGGCCGTTGACCCGCAACCTGGCCAGCGCCATTTTCCTGTTCACCCGGGTTCTCGGGATCGGTGTGCGATTGTACCTCGGCGGAGTGATCATTAAAATCATTTGGAACTACCTTTACCCTGGTTCGGAAACTAACCTTAGCCTTTACTTTTTCGGCATCCTGGCCATCACCCTGCTAACCACGCTATACACCGCCATTGGCGGGATCAAGGCCGTTGTCTGGACCGATTTCATTCAGGCCTCGCTTATGCTCGGGTCGGTGGCAGTGGCGATCGCCTCGCTGTTGGCCGCGATTCCCGGCGGCTGGAGCGAGGTAGTTCGGCGGCTCGGCGGGTTTCCTGCTGTCTGGCAGTTAGGTTTCCAGCCAACGGCTGGTTTTGGCTCGGCGTTGCGCCAGGTACTAGAAGAACCGTACACGTTGGTCGCGGCCCTGGTCGCCTCGACGTTCCTTACCATGTCCACCCACGGGACTGACCAGGACATGGTGCAACGCATGCTCACGGCTCCTAACTTCCGTAAATCGCAGTTATCATTGATCCTAAGCGGCCTCGCCGATCTACCGATTGCGGCCAGCTTTTTATTGGTCGGAATTTTGCTGTCGGTTTACTACCAGTGCTATCCGGATCCACAACTGCCAAACGCCGACAACGAGGTCTTCGCCTACTACATCATGACACGCCTGCCGGCGGGTGTTCGCGGGCTTATCATCGCCGGGGTCTTTGCCACGATGATGGGTTCGACCTCAGCGGCGTTGAATGCCTTGGCCACCAGCTTCACCAAAGATTTCTATCTCCCTTACTTTCAGAGAAATCCACGCCCGGGTTCCGCGATCCGGGCGGCCCGGTGGGCC
>DASWVC010000222.1:0-9152 GCA_036401335.1 Chthoniobacterales bacterium | reverse complement strand
TTGACCTAAGTTACGCCGTAACCGGCTCACGTCATCCGTTCACTCCAGCATTCCGTGTACCCGATCACGCCCAAGCGGTTGCTGATGATCGTTCCACCACCACCCCACAGCTTTCCGGCTGCCCGGCTTCTTTTTAAAGGTCAAAGGCAAGTGCCGGTGGAGGCAGAACGGGGGGCACAACACCCGGTCTTCGAGCCAGCAAAACTATAGTCCGTGACCGCATCGAATCAACGCACAATCGAGCGCTTCGCCATTCGCTAAATCACGCGGATTGCACGGTCGGCCAGGGCAGTGTAAAGCCGATCGGTACCCGTGCACGTAGGTTCAACCTTCCGCATCCACCTTTTCCTGAGCCAATGCTCGTGCGGCCGCGAAATCCGGTGAGCATCGTAAATGCCGCCTGCAAGTCCTGGAGGGCGATCATAAAAGGGAATTGCTCCGGAACGCGGAATGCCTAAAGGTTCCGCCCTGGGGTATGGAAATTCGTGACGCACGCCACATCGACCTGGACGGCGCCTGGCCGGAGGACCTTCTGGGAAGGAACTCTTACCTTGACCGCAGAGACTGGGGTCCGCGCGTCCGTTACTGTGCTCCCGCCCGCTGCGTGGAGGAATTCTGGCAGCAGACGGCACCTTTTCTAGCGCCGTTTACCCTTTTTGGGTCGGGCGATTACCATCACCTGACCGGCCTCTGGCTGCGGCAGTTCAATCGGCCCTTCACCCTGATTTCTTTTGATAACCATCCGGACTGGGACACGCGTCCGCCTTTCTGGTGCTGCGGGACGTGGCTTAACCAGGCTCTCAAGTTGCCTTGCCTGAAGCAAGTCAGCGTCTGGGGATGCGCCAACTTCGAACTCAATCCTCCCCACCGCTGGTTTGGCAACCAAAAAGCCGTCCGGCAAGGCCGGCTTGCGTTGATGCCCTGGAGGGAACGCTTTGGCCCTTCCGCCCGGCAAAAATTTCCCGGATTCACGGCCGCTGACTGGCGGGAGCAGTTTGCCAAGGCCGCTGCCGGCCTGGAGGGCCGCTGCTTGTACGTCACCATCGACCTGGATTGCCTGCTCCCGCAGGATGCCGCTACCGACTGGGAGCAAGGCCTTTTCACGGCTGAGGACGTTGCCTGGGCCTTGAAGGTCTTGCGCTGCCACACGGAAATCATTGGCGGAGACATGTGCGGCGCGCACTCCCCGGCCGTTTACTCACGCTGGACCCAGCGCCAGAACGCTGCCCTTGACCATCCCCGGAAGGCGTTCCTCGACCCTGAGCACGCCCGGCAGATAAATCTGGAAACGTACCGCCGTCTCTGGCCGGAATTGACGGGACGGGCCTAGCCGGCGAATTGTATCAAAGGTATCAATTCTAGCAATGGAAAGAGTCTATGAACGAGGTAACGCATCCAGCAGAGCTCGAGCTTCCCATTCTTCATTGTTAGCACTGATACCATTTTTACAATTGGTACAATTTCCTACTCCCTAGCTCACCGACACCAGCACGGTCCCGGCCACAATCAAGAGCATGCCCAGCGTCAGTTCACGCGTCAGTCGCTCCTTCAAAAAAACGGTGCAGGCTGCGACGAGGATGATCCGGTCGCAACCCTCAAACGGGTAAAGGTAACTAAGTTCATACTGGTGCAAAAGGCCCAGCCAAAGAAAGAATCCGGCCGTCATGGCCACGATCCCCGCAGCAATGCCGGCGGGCCGTTTCCAAGCTGCCCGGCCGTCAACCATTGCCCGCTTGAAGAAAACCTGGCCCGCGATGGTGCAGCTTTCTGACAACATCAACCAGCAAAACGCGATAAAGGTCACAAACGCTCCTCCAGACGGGACAACGGCCGTGCCATGATCGTTACCCCAAGGGTCACGCACGCGATCCCAATCCAGCGAACCGGCGGAATGCCCTCCCCCAGAAAAGCCCAACAGCCGAGCGGAACGACCACGTACGTGGCGGCACTCAGGTTGAACGCCAGAATCAACGGCACCGAACGCAGGGCGTTGAGCCACGTTACCAAGCTGATGAGCGTGGCAACGATCCCGGCCCACAAAGCCCCAGACGCAAACAGGCCGGGACCGATTGCCCCGTTCTGGCCCATGGCGGTTGTGGCCCGCTTGAACAGGATCTGGCTTGCGGACGACATGACCACGCTGACGCCGATGAGCAGAAGCGGATGAAGGAACCATCGTCGCCCCGACGGCGGAGGGACCTCAGGGAGACCCGGCATGGCCGGCACTGAAACAGGCATCTGCTTATCTGGTTCGCCGTAAAAGTTTTCCACGAACCGTTGAAAGTCTTCTTGTTTCCGTTAGCATGTCAATTGGGATATGAAGATTTTTGCCCATTCCTCGAGAGATTGGATACCGGTTGCCTCACAGCTCGCGCACACCGCTTACTTGGTGGCACTTTTTCTTGTTTACCCGTACACCCCTTGGTGGTTACTGGTCGTGCTCGGGCTGGTTTACTCGGTCAGCATCTCCTGGAACATCAACGGGATTGCGCACAACCTCATTCACAATCCGTATTTCAGATGGAAGCCGTTGAACTGGGCTTTCAGCTGGCTGCTGTCCGTCACAATCGGGTTTTCGCAACAATTCTACGAAATTTTTCATAACAAACACCACCAGGGCAACAGTGACCGTCCGAATGAGCACGGCGAGACGGTCGACCTGATCTCGATCTACCGTCATGGGCATGACGGCGAACCTGAAAACCCCTGGACCTACACTTTCCTGAGCTTTTTTCGGGATGACCCGATGCCGATCTTCCAGGATCTAAAACGTCGCCGGCCTTTTCAGGCTTACTTCGGGGTGCTTGAGATTGCCTCGTGGGCCAGCCTTTGCCTGCTCGCGTTCCTGTTGAACTGGAAATTCATGCTTTTTTACCTGCCCTGCTGGTACTTCGGCCATTGTTTATCGTACCTGAACGGTTACTTCCTGCACTACGGCGGCAACCCGGACGAACCGATCGCGTGGGGTGTTAGCAGTTATAACAAATTGTACAACCTGCTGTGGTTCAATAACGGCTACCACGCCGAACACCATTTCAGGCCGAAACTGCATTGGACGAAAATGCATGAGCTGCACACAAAAATCCGTCAGCAGCAGCGGGCCGCCAACGTGCGTGTCATCAAACCGCCTCATGCCCTTGGCTTTCTTGATCCTGAGCTTCCTAAACGGGTCCCAACGGTCCGGAATTCACCACGCGTGCCGGAAGTTTCGTGAGCCTCGGTGTGCCCGCTCAGCCGAACAGTTCTGGGTAGTTGGGAAATTTCCGGAGAAGTGGTTCGTACCGAACGGGACCGAGAAACCTCATGGCAAGCCGTAAAACCTGGTTTAACCAGGGAGAGGGATGCCGGGCATAAATATCCTGCGGTGCGAGAGACAGGCGGAAGTGAAGTTTCGGGTCATAGTTGAGGGGTCCGGCGTGGTAGGTGCGGATCCGGTGCTGAAGGCACCATTCGATGAGGTCTCGCCAGGTTACAAAATAAAGGTGCAGGTTCAGGGCGACGGCGTAATCAAACCCTACTTCCAGGTCGAAAAGGTCGTCGTTGTGGAGAAGGCAGAGGTTAAAAGCGACTACCCTGCCCTCCTGACGCCAGAGAAAACAGCGGCAGCGGTCCGGCATTGCGAGGCTTAATTCGAGAAAGTAATCGCGGTTTAATACCTCAAACGTCATTTTCGCGCGCTGGTAGACCTGAAGGTAAAGGGGGAAAATCTCGTCGATGCAGGCCGAGAGATCGGAGGTGACCTCCAGCGTCAGGGGTGGGTGGACCCGCAAAGCCTTGAATTTGCGACGCAAGCTTTTGCGAAAGACTTTGCTCAGCTTTTGCTGCATGTATTGATCGAAAGACTTAAAATCCAGATCCAGCTTGGCATCCGGCAGCCCCGGCATCCGGGAAAAACCGTGGTCGGTAAACGCCTGTAACAGCCGACGGTAGCTGGATGGAAAATCTTTGAGCATCACGATTGCAGGCCGCACTACTTTGGCATAGGCCGTAAGCCCTTCTTGCAGGGTCCGACATACCCAGGGCTCGGAGACATCAAGCTGGCCTTCTCCGGCCGGGCTGCCTACCATCAGCATTTTGGCGTAGAACAGATTCGGCCACCACCGCCGCAGCTTCGCTACGCGTTCTCGTACCGGCATCGGAAGCCCGGCCATCAGGTCCTGATCCACAAGGAAGAACGGTTGTACGGCCGTAGCTCCGGTTGCTGCGTCTTGAAGAACGAAATACTTTTGGTCGAACTGGTTTCCCAGATGGCGTTCGGTTAACTCATAAAACCGGTGGTCCCGCACCTGCCCCCGAAAGGCGCGTTGCCAAGTTTCCGAATCGATTTCACTGGCTCTTGCGTAGACCCGGACCAACCCTGCGGTCGTCGCCGCTGACCAGACCGCGCCTCGATCCCGGGGGGCGGCGGCTGCCTGGATCCAAGAGGTTTTCGCAAGGAGGTTCACCGGAAAATCATTGGTTCGGCTTCCTCCCGTGCAAACCCGGGAGCCCGGCATTCGGCGGCCATGAATTTATGGTACTGGCTAAGAATAACACCATTGCCCTCCGAAGTTCGCACGCAGCGGACCCGACAGCTCATTTTGCACGAAAAACGAGCATTTCCTGATCTGAAGGCAACTCGGCAAACTCCAACGAGAAGTTGCGACGAAGTCAGTTTACCGCATCGTTCCCCGATGATTTCATCGTGCATTTTCCCTTTGGGACAGTAACCTCGGCCACAAAAACGGTGTTAATGCTAATCGACCCTCCCCTTCTGCGCTTAAGCCGGTAGGTGGCGTCAACCCCCATGTTTTCAGCCGAAGATCGCATCCTGTTTTTTGCTCCTCATCCGGACGACGAATCGCTCGCGGGCGCCGGTCTTCTCCAACGCGCATTCCGCCAGCAAGCACCCACGCGGGTGGTGTACGTGACGAGCGGCGACAACAACGTCTGGGCTCAGCGGCTGTTTGAGCGTCGTTGGAATGTCGGATGGAGTGACCGCAAGCGATGGGGAGAACGCCGCAAGCTGGAAGCAACGGCTGCGCTGAAGGCCTTGGGGGGCTCCGGCCACGATGCGTGCTTCCTGGATCTGCCGGACCAGGGATTGACGCGTCTGCTGATGGGAGGCGTTCGGCAGGTGTTTGAACTGTTACGCGACCAATTAACTGCCTGGAGGCCAACCCTTGTTGTGCAGCCGGCCGCAGAAGATGCCCACCCGGACCATAGCGCGCTGCATGTGCTGCTCTCGCTGGTGGCCTCAAGCTACCCCGAGCGTCCTTGGACGACTTTGAATTACGTGGTCCACCGGCCACGCGCGCCGCTGCCTGACCCAGCCCACACACTCGCGCTCGATGCCTCTGAAGTGGCGGGCAAGCTCCATGCCATCCTCATGCACGAAACCCAGATTGCGGCCAGTCGAAAGCGGTTTACCGGCTATGCTCAGCCCGAAGAACGCTTTTACGACGAGCTGAGCGACTTTTTTCTGCAACCGCCGGTTCGGGAAGTCTCGATCCGTGACGGCGAACTGGCGGTTGAGATTGCCAGCCACACAATCGCGGGCAACCAGCTCGAACTTCTTCTCGTCATGCAGACGGAGGATTTTCAGTCGATGCGTTGGGTCCTGTGGCTCTCGCGACTCGAGGGCGATGCGTTTTTGCGGGATGCCGTCACCGGATCCCTTCTCCACGCCGTGCCGGTGTGCCGACGCGGGGACGGCGTCACGGTGCGGCTGCCGGGGCTGCCGCGCCTGCAGAGCGCGTTCGTTAAGCCGCAGGGCCGTCCCTTATTCTTTGACCGGGCCGGCTGGATCCGAGTCCCTCGGATCGTGACCAGTGTTTCGGAGTGGCCGCGAGGCCACCAACCGGTCGTGAAGACCCACCTTGTCACACCGCTGGCTGCCGGCTAAACAGCTGCTCTCCCTGCGCGTTGCGTTTGGAGGCGGCACCTTCCGTTGGCTCCTTCCGGTAGCCCTCCTCCGGCTGACTGGGTCCGTGCGTACCATGGCCGATCATCGGCTTGAAACCCCACGGGAGCACGGCAGGGGCGCCTAAAGTAATTGGGTAAACGTCCGTAACGCAGTTTAAGATGTCTCACGTTGCATTTTGGGCCACGCCGGCGGATGCCCCTGCAGGGTCCGCACCGGTCGGGAGCCATAAACCTTGCGTGCTGGTCGTCGACGACGAACCTGCCTTCTTGAACACCCTTGCCGGGCTTGTCCGCCGGGCCGGATTCGAGGTTCTGACGGCCCATGACGCCCAGGAGGCCTGGACCTGCTTTGAGCGGGAAGGTTCACGCCTTTGCGCCCTGCTGACCGACTTGGTCATGCCGGGCGAACTCGACGGCATCGGGTTGGCCGCGAAGGTCCGGGAGGCGCGCCCCACGCTGCCCGTCATTCTCGTCACAGGCTGGCCGGAAACCGTGTCCGCTGGTGCGCGCACGGCTTACGGCGTGCTCGGCAAACCCTTCACGGCGCAACGGCTGGCTTCTGCCCTTAGCAAAGTATTTACTGCCGGTCCCTGACCGGCGTTCGGGACGCTCCGTCCCGGACCCTGCCGTCCAAGCTCCCGAACCGGCTCTCCTTTTTCCTACGCTTATTTACTCCGTTTTCCGTTATGGCCTGTAAACGCATGAAGCCAATCAATCGTTTTTGCCCTGGGCATAAGCTCCTCCGAAACCAACACAGCCCGGTGTAGAGCGGGCACTCGAAATTTGAGGGAATTACCCCCACCGATTCCCCGTCCTGAGGTTGCCGTTCCCGGCAGCCACCCACGAACGGTCGGTTGGTTCGGCACCACCGCCGTGGCCATGGGGGGCATTAACCAGAGTTTATTCCTGCTGGGGGCTCTCCTGGTTGGCCAGGACGAGATCTCCGGCCAGGGAACCGCCGCCATTCCGTTGCTGGCCGTCGGTTTGTTCTTGAGCTGGGCGGCTGCGCCCGGTTGGACGGAATTGGTTCTGATGTACCCGAACCGTGTCGGCGGGATTGCCGCTTCGTGCGCCGACGCGTTTCGTCCGTACAGCCCGGTGCTCGCAACCATGACGGGCATCTGCTACTGGTGGGGCTGGGTGCCCACCTGCGGCCTTACCGCCCTGCTCTCGGCTT
The DNA here is from genome assembly GCA_036401335.1 of Chthoniobacterales bacterium. Lineage (GTDB taxonomy): Bacteria > Verrucomicrobiota > Verrucomicrobiia > Chthoniobacterales > JAFAMB01 > DASWVC01. Next base: position 2,071 of record DASWVC010000222.1, on the reverse strand, counting down.
CTGCGCTACACCAATGGTACCTGCCATGGTGCCCAGTCCCGGTACTGGCCGCGTGCATCGTCGCCTTTTTTACCGGTGTAAACTTTTGCGGGATCAAATGGGTCATGCGCTTGGCCATGCCCATCGCCACGGCTTCCGCAGCCCTCGCCTTCCTATCCGCCGTGATTCCGATTTTCAGCGGCCGCGTGGATTGGCAAAAAGCGTTTACTTTCCATTTGGCCGTGCCGTTTGGGGGCTGGTTTGGCCAGGTTACCGGCGTCATGGCCGGGCTGTACCTGATTGGCTTTGCCGCACCCGCGTTTGAACAAGCAGCCAGCCACGTCGGAGAAACCGTCAATCCGGGTAAAAACGTGCCACGGGCGATGTGGGCAAGCGCCCTCATGGCGTCACTGTACTTTATCGTGCTGCCGGTCGTCTGGCTCGGCGCCCTTGGGCCGGAGCCGCTGGGCAAAGAGTTGGCCCTGCAGCTCGGTCCGACGTTTGCGCCCCTGCTTGGGGAAGCGGCGAAGGCGGCGGCGATCTGGTTCATGATCTTCAACATGCTTCACGGTACGATTGCGCCCCTGGCGGGCGCAGCCCGGACCCTGTCGCAGCTGGCCGAAGACGGCCTGGTGCCGGAGTTTCTGGCGAGGCGCACGCGCCTGGACGTGCCGTGGGCCGCGACCCTCCTGACGGCAGCAATGGCGCTTGAGTTCCTGTTCATCGGCGATCCGATGTGGCTGATCGCGGCGGCTAACCTCACCTACCTTATAGGCATTGCGCTGCCGAACGTCGCCGTCTGGTTGCTCCGCCGCGACCAGCCGGACAAGGTGCGACTGTACCGCGCGCCGCGCGGGACGATTGGTCTGGGACTTTTCGCCGCGGGCGTCTGGGCGCTTGCCACGGTGCTTGGCTTCCAGCAGTTCGGCCTTCCGACGGTGCTTGCCGGCATTGTATTTGCCTACTCCGGCGTGGTGCTTCATGCGTGGCGGCAAATCTCTGACTGGCGGAAGGCCGGCCGGCCGGCCGTTGGGCATTCCCTTCATTTGAAACTGACCGGCGCCATGCTGGCGGTCCTCATGCTCGACGCCAGTGGTTACCTGATTGCGGTGAGCCATGTGCCCCGGGAACAGAGTGCGTTGATCTCGGCGCTGGAAGACATCTTCGTGGTCGTCGCCCTGCTTACGATCAGCGTGGGTTTGATCCTGCCCGGAATGATCGCACACTCAGCCGTTGAGGTCTCCCAAGCGGCCGAACGCCTGGTGAGCGGCACCCTGGCGGATTTTACCCGGGCGATGCGCGCCCTGGCGGCGGGCGACCTGGATGCGGCCCAAGCCCGTTTCGAATTCATGCCGGTAGTGGTCCATTCCCAGGACGAGGTGGGCAACATGGCGCAGAGTTTCAATCGGCTCCAGGAGGAGATTGGACGCGCCGCCGAAGGCCTCGAAGGGGCGCGCTCAGGCTTGTCCCAGGCCCGCAGTGCGCTCACCGAAACGAACACGCGTTTGCACCTTGAGCTGACGGAGCGCATGCGGGCCGAGAAAAAGTTGCATCACGCCCATCGCGAGCATGAACTGGTACTCAATGCCATCGGGGAAGGCATCCACACGCTGGACCTGGAAGGGCGTATCACCTTTGAAAACCCGGCTTCGGCTCGAATGCTTGGATGGGATGCCAACGAACTCATCGGCAAACCGGCGCACCCGACCATGCACCACTCCCGAGCCGACGGAACGCCCTACCCCCAACGTGAATGTCACATTTATGAAACGCTGAGGGACGGGATGCCACGGCGAATCAAGGACGAGCTTTTCTGGCGAAAAGACGGGACCAGTTTTCCGGTCGAATACGTGACCACCCCTGTTCGCGACGAAAGCGGTAAGATCATTGCCGCAGTGGTGGTTTTCAGTGACATCACCGTACGCAAACGCGTTGAACAGGAGTTGCACAACGCCAAGGAGGCGGCGGAAGCGGCGGCGCGGGCCAAGGGGGAGTTCCTGGCCAACATGAGCCACGAGATCCGCACCCCCATGAACGGGGTCATCGGCATGACGGGCCTGCTGCTCGACGGCGAACTGGGGCCCGAGCAGCG
>DASWVC010000221.1:0-9517 GCA_036401335.1 Chthoniobacterales bacterium | reverse complement strand
TTGGGGCCGGTGTACACCAGCTGGACGCCAAGTTTGTTGGCTTCCTCCTTGCACCCTTTTTCTACGTCCGCGTAAAAGGGAACGCTGATGGATTTCGGAACTAAGGCAAACGTTTTCGGTTTATCCGCCGCTCTGGAGGCGGGGGCGAACGCTGCCGCGCCGGCCAGCAGCAGGCAGCCAAGGGAGAGTTTGATGCAGTTCATTTGGTGTTTTGTTTTGGGGGAATGAGAAGTCGAGAAACACGGAAAGCTTAATCCCTTCTGGCGCCTTTGCGAAGCCGATCGAGGGAGACCGCGATGACGATGATTGCGCCGACGAAGACGCCTTGCCAGTAGGGGTCGATACCGAAGAGAAGGAGGCCGTTGCGAAGGATTTCCAACATGATGGTGCCGATAACGACCCCGAATATGGTCCCTTCACCGCCCGACAGGTTGACCCCGCCAATGACGGTCGCCGCGATGACGCTGAGTTCCTGCCCGGTCGCAAGACTCGCCGTGACGCTTGACAGGTAGCTGGCCTGAACGATGCCGGCGATCCCGGCACAGAGCGCCGAGATGACGTAAACGCTTACCTTAAGCTGGCGCACGTTGAGGCCGGTGAGCCGCGCTGCTTTTTCATTGCCGCCGACCGCGTAAACGCGGCGGCCCCAGACCGTTCGTGAACAGACGATCCAGAATACAACCGCCATGGCCACAAAGAGGATAAACGGGTTGGGGATTCCCCCGATGTCGCCCCCGCCGATCCAGTAAAACGCCTGTTTCTGAGGGCCAAAGTTAGAGATCGGGCGGCCGTGGGTAATGATCAGGGCCAGGCTGCGCGCGATCGAAAGTGAAGCCAGCGTCGGCACAAACGGCGACATGTTCAAGCGGGTCACGCAAAAACCGTTGAACAATCCAACGGCTGCGGCCCCGGCCAAGCCGACGAGAATCGCGGGGACCATCAACCAGCCGCTCGACATCAGCGAAGCGGTAAGCACTGCGGTCATTCCCCAGACCGAGCCGACGGAAAGGTCGATCCCCCCGGTCAGGATCACCAGGGTCATGCCCATTGCCACGATCCCCACAAACGAAAAGTTACGCGTGATGTTGACGAGATTCCCCCATTGCCCAAATTGCGGGATCGCTACCGTCAGCACCAGGACCATGAGGAGCAAAGCCGCGAGGCTGCCGACCTCCCTGATGGCCAATACCCGCGCCCAGGTCGTTGGACGGACGGTCTGATCCGACGGTGTCAATTCACGGTTTATGGTCATGGGGGGAGACGGCGGGCCGGGGCGCGGCGCATGCCACGCAAAAACAATTGACCTGCCGTCCGGCAAGGATCTTTGTGGCAAATCGTGATGAACGTCAAGCGGACGTTCGCGGCGCCGGCCGGCATTTACGAGGGGCCTTGCCGGGATTCGGCGCCTGCCTTGTCCAAACGGGCCAACGTCTGCTAAGGTTCGCGAAACGCCATGACGCCGACGCCTGCGAACCCTGAGCCTGCCCCTACCGACTTCATCCGCGACGTGGTTGCCGCCGATCTGCAAAGCCGAACGCACCGTGAGGTCCACACGCGGTTCCCGCCGGAGCCGAACGGTTACCTGCACATCGGCCACGCCAAATCGATTTGCCTGAACTTCGGGATCGCGCGCGAGTTCGGAGGTGTTTGTAACCTTCGCATGGACGACACCAACCCGACGAAGGAGGAAACCGAGTACGTTGACTCCATCACGGCAGACGTAAAGTGGCTGATCGACGGCTGGGCCGAAGACCGTCTCGGTTTGAAGCCGGCCGGCCAAACTCCCCAGGTGCGGGAAACGGCTGGGCAGCCCGACTTTCATCTTGGCGCCCACGTGGGCGCAGCCTGCCGCCGGCCGGAGGAAGCCGGCACCCTTCCGGCTCGAGACGCTTGCGGGCCGTTTTACGCCTCGGATTATTTTGAGCAGATCTACGCCTACGCGCTCCGGTTGATCCGCGGGGAAAAGGCGTACGTCTGCGATCTGACGCCGGAAGCGACCGACGAGTACCGCCGCCTCGGGCAGGAAAGTCCGTTTCGTGGGCGAGGCGTGGCGGAAAACCTGGAACTGTTCACACGGATGAAGGCGGGCGAGTTTCCGGACGGCTCGCGAACTTTGCGCGCAAAGATCGACATGAGCGCGCCCAACGTCTGGCTGCGCGACCCGGTGCTTTACCGCATCCGGCACGCGGCGCACCACCACACCGGCCTGCAGTGGTGCATTTACCCAATGTACGATTTCGCTCATTGCCTGAGCGACTACATTGAGGGCATTACCCATTCACTTTGCACCCTGGAATTCGAGGTGCATCGGCCGCTGTATGAATGGATCCTGGCAGCGCTCGAACTGCCGCGCACGTTGCCACGACAATACGAATTTGCCCGGCTTCACCTCACTTACACCGTGATCAGCAAACGCAAGCTGATGGAGCTTGTGAACGAGAAACGGGTCTCGGGTTGGGACGATCCGCGCATGCCGACCCTTTCCGGACTGCGGCGCCGCGGGGTGACGGCGAGCGCGATCCGCCGCTTTGCGTACCATATAGGGATCACCAAGTACCCGAGCGTGACGGACGTCGCCGTGCTTGAACACGCGGTGCGGGAGGAGCTGAACCGCGATGCCCAGCGCCGGTTTGCCGTGCTCAGGCCGATCAAGGTCGTGCTCACAAACTATCCCGAAAATCAGGTCGAAGAACTGGAGGCCGTTAACAACCCGGAGCAGCCGGAGGCGGGGACGCGCAAAGTGCCGTTCAGCCGGGAGCTGTTTATCGAAAGCGCGGACTTCATGGAGGTGCCGGCCCCGAAATATTTTCGCCTCAAACCTGGCGGTGAAGTGCGATTGAAATACGCCTACATCGTCCGTTGTGACGAGGTGGTGAAGGATGGAGCGGGCCGGATCAGCGAGCTCCGTTGCAGGGCTGACCTCGAGAGCAGATCCGGTGGAGCGACGTCCAACCGCAAGGTAAAAGGCACGATCCATTGGGTCAGTGCCGCCCACGCCGTGGACGCGGAAATTCGCCTCTACGACCGCCTTTTTACGGTTCCCGAGCCCGACGCGGAGGGCGATTTCAAGTCCTTCTTGAACCCTCATTCGCTGGAGGTTGTCACCGCCAAGGCGGAACCGTCGCTGGCGGAGGCAACCCCGGAACAACGCTGCCAGTTCGAACGCCTTGGGTATTTCGCGGTTGACCCCGACACCCGACCCGGCCATCCCGTCTACAATCGAACCGTCACGTTGAAAGACACCTGGGCGCGGGAAACCGGGAAGCCGTCAGCCGGCGCGGTTTGACAAGTTTTGCTTGTACCGCGAGATCAACCTGTCATCATTCCCGTGAGCGCTCACAGGATCACCCTGCGGCGTTTGAACCCCCGATAAAATGAAATCAATCAAGCTCGCATTCATGACGTTAGCGCTTGGGCTAATGTCCATTCCACAGCTCGCTTCGGCTGCGGACAAAGGCCCGATCGGCATTTCGATGCCCACGAAGTCGTCCGCCCGCTGGATCGCCGATGGCGATAACATCGTCAAAACCCTGCAGAGCAAAGGCTATCAGACCAACCTGCAGTACGCCGAAGACGACATCCCGAACCAACTGGCGCAAGTCGAGAACATGATCACCAAAGGGGTCAAAGTTCTCGTGATCGCCGCCATTGACGGAACTACCCTGTCCGACGCCCTCCAGAAAGCAGCCAATTCCGGCATCAAGGTCATTGCTTATGACCGGTTGATCCGGAACTCGCCGAACGTGGATTACTACGCCACCTTTGATAACTTTCAGGTAGGTGTCTTGCAGGCCCAATCCATTGAAAAGGAACTGGGCCTCAAGGAGGGCAAAGGACCTTTCAACATCGAGCTGTTCGGCGGTTCACCGGACGACAACAACGCCTACTTTTTTTACGACGGTGCCATGTCCGTCCTGCAGCCTTACATTGACAGTGGCAAGTTGGTGGTGCGCAGCGGCCAAATGGGCATGAAAACGGTTGGAACCCTCCGCTGGGACGGCGCCGTCGCCCAGGCCCGGATGGATAACCTGCTCTCGGCGCATTACACGGACAAGCACGTTGACGCGGTGCTTTCGCCGTACGACGGGTTGAGCATCGGCATTCTCTCATCGCTCAAAGGCGTCGGGTATGGCACGCCCGACCTACCGATGCCGGTTGTAACCGGCCAGGACGCGGAAGTTCCCTCCGTCAAATCGATCATCGCACATGAACAGCGTTCAACGATATTCAAGGACACGCGCGACCTTGCCAAAGTGACGGCCAACATGGTTGACGCGTTGCTGAGCGGCAGCAAACCCGAAATCAACGACACAAAAACCTACACCAACGGCGTGAAAGTCGTGCCCGCTTACCTGCTCAAACCGGTGAGCGTGGACATCTCGAACTACAAAACCGTCCTGATTGACAGCGGGTACTACCCGGCAAGCAGGTTCAATTAGGTTCAAGTGCCAATGCCCGCTGTGCACGTTCTTCCTTCTCTCTTCCTCAAGGTCCGCCGGAACGAACTGCCCAACGGGCCAGGCGGCGTGACGGCTTTTGAATCACGCCATCAGGTCAAGGCAGCGCAATGATTAATAACCTCCTCGAAATGCGAGGAATCACGAAGACGTTCCCGGGCGTGAAGGCGCTCGACAACGTCAATCTTCTCGTGCGCCAGGGCGACATCCACGCCCTGGTAGGGGAGAACGGCGCTGGCAAATCCACGTTGATGAAGGTGCTGAGCGGCGTTTACCCGCATGGCACCTATTCCGGGGAAATCTATTTCCAGGGGGAAGAACGCCACCTTCGCGGGATCGCCGACAGCGAAAAGCTGGGCATCATCATCATTCACCAGGAACTCGCGCTGGTGCCGCTGCTGTCGATTACCGAAAACCTGTTTCTCGGCAACGAACAGGCCCGGCACGGAATCATTGACTGGAACGTGGCAGAAAACAGGACCCAAGCACTTCTTAACAAGGTCGGTCTGAAGGAAACGCCGGATACACTGGTAAGGAACCTCGGCGTCGGGAAACAGCAACTGGTCGAGATCGCCAAAGCGCTTTCCAAAGAGGTAAAGCTCCTGATCCTGGACGAACCGACCGCCAGCCTGAACGAAAACGACAGCGACGCCCTGCTCGCGCTCCTGCTTGAATTCAAGCAGCAGGGCATCACGTCCATCTTGATTTCTCACAAGTTGAACGAAGTTAAGAAGGTTGCCGATCAGATCACGATTCTGCGCGACGGTGCAACGATCGAAACCCTTGAGGCCCACGAGGTCAGTGAAGCCCGGATCATCACCAGCATGGTGGGACGGGAGTTAGTCGACCGGTTTCCGAAGCGCACACCCAACATCGGTGAACCTATCTTTGAAGTCCGAAACTGGATTGTTTACCATCCGCTGCATGCGGACCGGCAGATGATCAAGAACGTCAACCTCCATGTGAAACGGGGCGAGATCGTCGGCATTGCCGGACTTATGGGGGCCGGCCGCACAGAGTTTGCCATGAGTGTTTTTGGCAAATCGTATGGCCGTCGGATCAGCGGCGACGTGTTTCTGCACGGCAAAAAGATCGACGTCAGCACAATTGGCCGGGCGGTTGCCCACGGATTGGCTTACGTCACCGAGGACCGCAAGACGTACGGCCTCAACCTCATCGACCACATCAAACACAATGTTACGATCGTGAACCTGAGCGGGGTCTCCAAAGCCGGCGTCATCGATGACCTGCAGGAGCTCGGCGTTGCGAACGACTACCGCAAGCGAACCAACATCAGGTCCTCCAGCGTCTACCAGCTGACGGGTAACCTCAGCGGGGGCAACCAGCAAAAGGTCGTTCTCAGCAAATGGCTGTTTGCCAGTCCTGAGATCCTGATCCTGGATGAACCAACCCGGGGCATCGATGTGGGCGCAAAATACGAGATCTACACGATCATCGGTCAGTTGGCCAACGATGGTAAGGGCATCATTGTGATCTCCTCGGAGATGCCCGAGTTGCTCGGCATTTGTGACCGGATTTACGTAATGAACGACGGCAGGCTGGTAAGCGAAATGCCCGTAGAGGAAGCTTCCCAAGAGAAAATCATGCGCGCCATTCTCCGCGCAGGCACATACACCGAATGAGCACCCAAGCAGCCTTTATCGCAAAGCCGGTCAGAAGCACAACCCAGAGCAACTTCCGTGAGTACGGCCTGATGATCGCGTTGGTCGCGATCATGGTTTTTTTCCAGTTCATGACGGACGGCACGTTGTTCAAGCCGTTAAACCTGACCAACCTGGTTCTTCAGAACAGCTACGTCATCATCATGGCGCTGGGCATGCTGCTCGTCATTGTGGCTGGCCACATCGACCTGTCGGTTGGGTCCGTGGCTGGTTTTATCGGTGCCCTGGCCGCGGTCTTGATGGTGCGGTACCATGTCGACTTTCGACTCACGATGCTCTTGTGCCTCCTGGTCGGCGGGATGATCGGTGCAGGCCAAGGGTACTGGATCGCTTACCATAAGATCCCCTCATTCATTGTGACGCTGGCCGGAATGCTCGTTTTTCGAGGGCTGACCCTGGCCTTGCTCGGGGGCAACTCAATTGGACCGTTTGCCGTGCCTTTCCAGCAACTGAGCTCCGGCTTCATTCCGGATCTGCCGGGCCAGAAAGGGTTCCGCATTACCTCGATGGCCATCGGCACCCTGGTTGCCGTGGTCATGTTCTTCACCAGCCTGCGGCGACGTCTCAACCGGGAGAAGCACGGTTTTCGCGGTGGACCCCTGGCCATCTTCGTGCTTGAAAACGGCATCATCTCAGGACTTGTCCTTTACCTCAGCTATCAGCTCGCATCGTACAAAGGCCTGCCCAACGTCCTGATCATCATGGGCGTGTTAATCGCTTTTTTCGCGTTCGTCACGACACGGACAACGGTTGGCCGGCGCATCTACGCGCTCGGCGGCAATGAAAAAGCGGCCCGGCTCTCCGGCATCAAGACCGAGCGGCTGGCGTTCGGGACGTTTGTTACCATGGGCGCTTTGGCTGCCCTCGCCGGGCTGGTTTTTACCGCACGTCTTAACACCGCCACGCCCAAGGCCGGAGTTGGTTTCGAACTTGACGTCATTGCCGCCGTTTTCATCGGGGGTGCCTCGGCCTCCGGTGGCGTCGGGAAAGTGATGGGTGCGGTTGTCGGGGCTTTCATCATGGGAGTCATGAACAACGGCATGTCGATCATGGGCGTGGGCATCGATTGGCAGCAGGTGGTAAAAGGGCTGGTGCTGCTCGCAGCCGTCATTTTCGACGTCTACAATAAAAACAAGGTTTAACACCGCCTTCAGCGTCAACCAGCGGTTTCCGGGACTGCAAGGCAAGGGAAGCCGATTCAGTCTCTGTATTTACCATTCTAGTCAGGTTTTTAACCGGCTTTCTCTATTGGGTTGTGCGTCCGGGGTCGCGCGGCTTCGTCGCCGATGGAAGGAACCAGGGTTGGTTCTTTTAACGCCTGACTAAAAAGATACTATGTCGACCCTGAACGTTTCCCCGTCGCCCGCTCCCGTTGTTACTGCCGAGCTTTCCTTTTCAGGGTCCACGGAAGGGACCACTGACAGGGAGACAGAACCTCGTCTCACCGGCCTGCAACGGAATCCAGAGGGCATCCCGGTCGCTATTTCGGCCGGGCCCGGCTCACCGGGTCCCGACAGAATCAACCCGGCACAGCTTGAGGATCAAAGTAACGATTGCCAGAACGACGTCATCAACCTTAAAGCGGGAGGAATCATCGTTCCATTGAAGGCCAACGGTGGCAGCGTGACCGCGCTCGTGCTGACGTACAACCGGAAGGAAGTTCTCGGCCGGTGCCTGAACGCGGTTCTGACCCAGGACGAACGGGTCGATGAAGTCATCGTCCTCGATAACGGATCGACGGACGGCACGTGCGAATACCTGCAGGAGACAGGAATCCTTGAGGATGCTCGCGTGATTCTGTACCGGCTCACGACGAATGTCGGTCCGGCCGGCGGGGTGGATGTGCTGTTCCGCCTGTTCAGGGAACGGGGAAATGACTGGTTGTGGTTCCTGGATGACGACACGATCGCCAGTGCCGACACCCTGAAGGAACTTAAAGGTGCTTACGCCGCCAATTTTTCAGCGCCGGAAGAAGTCGGCTTTCTGAAAAGCATGGTGGTATCGGCCGATGGCAGCCCCAACGGACTGCCCGAAGCCGACCTCCGGGCTGCCGCGGGTTACTCGCCGAGCTGGGCACATCGCCTCCGCTCGGGACTGCTAAAGGTTCGGTGGTCAACCTTCAACTCGATCCTGATTCCGCGAAGCACGCTTACAAGGATCGGCGACATACGTCCCCAGTTCTTTTTCGCGGGAGAAGACATCGATTTTACGTTCCGAGTGACGGACGCGCTGCCTGGGTACCTTGTCGGCCGGAGCCAGGTCACCCATTTGTGTGCAGAGTCCGGAAGGTTCAGTTCCCTCCTGGAAAAGCATCCCAAGCGCATCAGCATGGGAGCGTTTTATTACCGTAACAACCTCTATTTCCGGTACAATTACTACTCGTTTGGCCGAACGGTGCTTTATGCGGGCAAGTGCCTCTACGAGGCCGCTTTGAGCCTGACGGCAAAGACCTACCGGTTCCGCCGCGCGACCGCAATCCTGGGCGGGCTTTTGTCTGGGGTGGCCTTTGTTGCCCGCCACCGCAAGGAAGGTCAATGGACGCCTTCTCTCGACCGTCGGAGCCGCGCGATCCAACTTAGCGGCAGCCTGCCGTCGTTTGGCGTCGTTCCACCTCCCGGAGCCGCGGAGGTTTCTCCCGGGGTTCGGTCGGAGAAACCGGCCAGCTTCGCCCGCGGCCGAAAATCACGGACGGGCGCTGGGGGTCGCAGACCGGCTACCGAACCGCCGACACTTCCATCCGGATCGAACTTCCGCCGACGCGCCTAGCATTTTGTCGAACGTTGAACGGCTCGCTGCGCGCGTTCCAGCGCCGCTTTAAGTTCGGGGGCCCGCACCGGCTTGCAGAGGTAATCATTCATGCCGGCGGCGAGGCACTTTTCCCGGTCGCCTTGCATGGCATGAGCCGTCATTGCGATGATGTAGACGGGGGCCTGCCAGGCGCAGTCGGCAGTTTGCTCTTTCTGCCGGATGGCGCGGGTTGCTTCGTAACCGTCCATTTCCGGCATTTGGCCGTCCATGAGGATGAGGTCGTAAGGAACGAGCCGAAGCGCAGCGAGCACCTCCAGGCCGTTGCCCGCGACGTGAGCGCCAAAACCAAGCTTGCGCAGTTGGACTAAGGCAACTTTTTGGTTGATAACGTTATCTTCGGCGAGGAGGATGCGCGCGTTCTCAAGCGGCGGATGAAGTGGGGAGTCAAGGCGGGTGGGGGCCGAAGCAGAACCGTTCCTTGGGGGACGTGGGGTTCTCCCCATGGCATTGAGCATGCAGTCAAACAGGCGCGACGGTTTGACGGGTTTGCACACGTAGGCGTCGATGCCGAGGGCATTTAACTCGGCCGTGGTTAACGATTGACTCAGGGAAGTCAGGATGATCAATCGC
>DASWVC010000220.1:0-6405 GCA_036401335.1 Chthoniobacterales bacterium | reverse complement strand
ATTGGCCCGCGTGGGTGTCGAAGCCGCCGTGACTCAGGTAATAAACGCGGGTCGGCATCCCTCCTGCGATAAGCCGGGCAACCGTGCTGAGAGAACGGCCAAGCCGGCTGGCCGGGTACGGAGCTTCAGCCTTCGAGTGCTTCAGGATCCGGTTGATTTCGCCCGAACTCACGCGGGCGTCCAGGGCGACCCTCTGCAAATACTCCAACGGCGACAAGCTTGAGGATTGCGGTCCCGGAAGGCTGCCGATGGAACCACCTGATTCACCGTCAGGGGGAAAACCATTTGCCACCGCAAAAGCTGTCTCTTCCATTGCCTGCAATTTTGGGAAGGCAACCGGTTCAGGGCCTTCCAAAGCAACGCCCACCGGATTCCTGGCGGTGAACGCCTGCGGCAATTGCGGCCCCAGGGTTACGCCAACGAACGCAGGTTCGCCGGAGCAGCAACTGTCAAAGTAACGTCCCAGCCATCCTTGCGTAAGGGTTTGGCCGGCATCCGATCCCGTTTGCCAGATCTCGGTGGAGCGGAAATGGGAACGATTCGGGTTTGGGTATCCCACGCCCTGAATGAATGCCAGGGCGCCGGTTTCCCACAGCGTTCTCAGGGAGCCCAGGGCGGGGTGCAAGCCAAGGCGATCGTCCAGAGGCAATACCTGAGCGGCCGGTACACTGAGGGTGGGCCGGCTCCGATAATAGGCATCGTCCCGGTAGGGAACGAGCGTGTTCAGGCCGTCGTTGCCTCCTGCCAACTGCAGGACGACGAGGATCGGATGATCCTTCCCGGTCGCAACCTGGCCCGGGTTTTCCGCCGCTGCCGCGTGCAGGGCGCAAAACGTGCGTTCCACAAATCCTGGAACGGTCCAGCTGAGAGCGGCCCCAAGGACAGAATGGTGAAGAAAACGGCGTCGTGTATGCAGGTCAGGTTCCATGGGGTGGATCAACAAAGTTGGTAATAGGGCGTTTCCAGCATCAACGCCACGAGTTCACGGACCGCTTGATCGTTCAGCGGCAGCGGTTTGCTCGAAATCAGCGGCAGGAATTGTTCCGGAAGCCCGGTGGGTGGGTTTCCCGCATAAATCAGGTCGCAAAGCCTGGCTATCAATTGGCGGGGAGATCGCCGGTCCGATTCGTCGATCAGGTTTTGCAACGGTAATGGCGAGATGGCTTTCTGCTCCGGGGGCACGGCCGCACGGGCGGCCGCCGGGATGTCGGGGCCGGCCATGACGGGGCCTTGACTTCCGCCAGCCATGGCAGCGTCTGGCGCCGGCACGGCCGGGTGCGCTTGCGGGGGAGTCCGTCCCATAACGAGTTGACGGCCAAAAGCGTAGCGAAAACTCAGGGTAGCCGTGTTGATCCATGCCTTGCCGCCATCCCAACCTTTCACGTTAGGAGGGTAGAACGGCGTCTGCCCGAGTCGCCGAAACGCATTTTCCAGCACGGACGCCGGGGGGACCTCCGCGCCCAGGGTCCGGCAGGTTTGGACCAGCCACTGCACGGGGCTCTTGATCTGGCGGCTGCGCACCGTCGGACTGTAAAATGTTGCACTGGAAAAAACCGTTCGCAAGAATGGTCGCAGCTGGCAACCGTGCCGCCCCAGTTCATGGCCGAGGGCTGCCGCTAACGCAGGCGAGGGTTCGTCGTCGAGAACAAAAAAACGCCAGAGCTTCACGCCGAGGAATTGGGCGCACCGGGGTTGATCGAAGATAATGTCGATGACCTGATCCCCGTCCCACGCTCCGGTCTGGCCAAGAAAAGTTTTCAACCCTGCGTCCTGCTGAACCAGGGCGCATCGGAACGTCTGGGTTGAAGGCTCGACCCGGTAACCCGTAAACGCGCGGGCGGCTTCTTTGACGTCCTGCTCCGTGTAATGCCCTTCGCCCAGCGTAAAAAGCTCCAGCAACTCCCGCGCAAAATTCTCATTCGGATACTCCTTGCGGGAACCGTTCAGGTCGAGCCAGACAAGCATGGCCGGGTCGCGCGAGACGGCCTTGGTCAGTTCGCGGGCATCGCCAAGTCCACCGCGGCGAAAAGCCTCGTTCTGCAGGTACATTTTATACGGAGAATGCACCTTGTCGTTGCTGGTGGCGAAGTGGCCGTGCCAGAACAAAGCCGCCTTTTCGGCGAGGGGTGCCCGGCTGACAGCCATCCGCTCCAGCCACCAAAGGGTGAGTTCGCGCATCTGCGCGGCACCTTCCTGGCGGTTCTGCCGTTCCAGCTCACGTTTTACCACCGGATCCTGTGCCAGCCTGATTTTTTCACGCCACGCCAGAAAGGAGCGGGGGTCTGTCCAAACCGGCGCAAGGGTTTCCTCCGGGACGGAAGAAAGAAACTGTTCCACGGCTTTTTCCAGGCCAGCCCCGGCCAGCCGGTCGACTTCATCCGGGTTCGCCCCGAACCCGGCGCGCAAGGCGAGGTGGGCGGCTGCACTGCGGTTCCACGCGGAGGCGGGTAAAGGGGTTAACATGGTCCTTGAGGAATACTTATTTTCTGGAACTGTTCAGAGAGGCGGCTGCACAGGCAGACGCGGGACCGATGAAAAGCTGAGGCATTCGCGGGTGGTAAGCCGGGGTGGTCAATTGGTGGTGAGTGACGTTTCCGGCCGGAAGAGGTTTCAGCGAATTCACGTCAGCGCCAGCACATGCGTTTTATCAATCTTACGAGGAAGACCGAGATCGGGGCGAACTCGTACTACGTTGAACTTGCAGGCAGAAAATTGGTGTTGGACGCCGGGCTGCATCCAAAAGGCGAGGGCGAAGGAGCGTTGCCGAATTACCGCCTGCTTCCGGATCGCGAGGTCGACGCCATCCTGGTTTCGCATGCCCACCAGGACCATGTAGGCTCATTGCCCGTCCTGATGCGGCGCCAACCGCAAGCTCGGGTGTTCATGACAAGCCCCACGGCGGCGTTGAGTGAGGTAATGCTGCATAACTCCGTGAACGTGATGCTGCGCCAGCGCGAGGAGCTTGGCTTGGCCATCTACCCGCTGTTCACGCACCGCGAAACGGACGAAATGGTGCAGGCCTGGCAGAACGTGGGGCTGCGTCAATGGTGGAACCTCGACGGTGAACGGGTGCCGGAGTCGGAACCAGGTTTGACGTTCGAGATGTACCACTCCGGGCACATCCTGGGCTCGGCGGGCATCATGCTCCGATCCGAGGGCCGCAAAATTTTTTACACCGGCGACGTCAATTTCCTGGACCAAACCTTGATGCGCCAGGCGGAATTCCCAGAAGAGCCGCTCGATGTGCTGATCATTGAAAGCACGCGGGGTGACCGGGAGCTCGCGCCCGGCTTCAGCCGGCACCGCGAGGAGGAACGTTTTCTAGACGGGATTCTTCAAGCCTTTGAGCGTGGCGGCTCGGTCTTGGTGCCCGTCTTTGCTCTGGGCAAGACCCAGGAAGTTCTGACCATGCTCTTCGAGTACCGGACCCGCGGTTTACTAAAACGCACGCCCATTTACATCGGCGGCCTCAGCACGAAGGTCACCACCATCCATGACCAGCTTGCGACTGCATCCACCCGGCAGCACGTCGGATTGCAGCTCCTCGAGACGCTGACCCCGTACGTCCTGAGCGGCCGCGAGGTGGAAACCACCCGGGTGCACCAGCAGCACCTGTACGTGCTTTCGAGCGGCATGATGTCGGAAAAAACCTTGTCCAACCTGCTGGCAGCCCGATTTTTGCCGGATCCCAAACAGTCCATCTTTTTTGTTGGGTACGCCGACCCCGATTCGCCCGGCGGCAAGCTCAAAGCCAGCAGACAAGACGGTGCGGTGAAGCTGAACGGACAGTTGCCCGAGCAACGGGTCGCTTGCGACGTTCAGGAATTCGATTTCAGTGCGCACGCTCCGCGGGAGGAGTTGCTTGCCTACATCAAACGGACCACGCCAAAAACCGTGGTCATGGTCCACGGCGATACTTCCTCGGTAAGTTGGTTTGAGCGGGAGATTCTCCGGGAGTTGCCGGGGACTCGGGTGGTCATTCCGCTGCCGGGCGAAGCTTACGACCTTTGAGCTGACGCAGCCCCTGGTAGGGGAGCTTGTCCTCAAGCGCCCCGGGGAGCGACCGCTCCCCCGTCCCGCCCTTCCCGTGAAGCCGGCCTTCGCGGAAAGGCCTTCTGAGCACCGCGACCGACGGGCGTCGGAAAGCCGGTGGGTAAGGGCAACCACCCCGGCCAGGCGGGTGCGACGGACGCGGCGTTTCCACCCCCATACCCCGGCGGCGAAGGGACTCGCCGCCCTACCACGGGCGGCGCGGCCCCCACGTTCTTCACGCCGACACCCCGCCACGTTCTTTCCCGGGGCGCTTAGGGACAAGTTCCCCTGCCGGAGGGGCACCGTCGCGCCGTCAGGAAGCCAAAGTTTCTGCGCTTAGTGCCCTCAGGACGGAATGGAAACTTTGGCGTGCTTGGCAATGGCCCGCTTGGCGAACCGTGGAAGAATGGCGATGACGGCGAGCGTGGCCACCACGCTCAGCCCCAGGAGGATCACCTGGCCAGGGTCGTGGCCCGATTTTCCCGAGGCCAATGCCTGCAAACCGGCCTTTCCGGCAGATCCGAGGTGGCAGAACAGGAGGGTGGAAGGCAGGGCACCCAACAAAGTCGTAAAAAGGTAGGGCCGATAGTCGATGCCGGTGAGTCCGTAAAGGTAGTTGGCCAAGCCGAAAGGGATGGGGCAGAGCCGGAGCAGAACAATGATTTTCCAACCTTCGCGGGCTATGGCCGTGTCAATGCTTTGGAAGGTCGGATTTTTGCGCAGGTGGGCAGATACGTCCTTGCGCAGAAACCACCGTGAAAGCAGGAAACCGCATGAAGCGCCCAGTGCAATCCCGGCTACACCGGCCGCCAGGCCCCAGGCAAAACCGAATGCGGCCGAAGCCGCAATGATGAATGGGCTGGCCGGCAGAAGGCAGAGGGAGCCGAGCGCGAGAAGCAGGGCAAAGCAGAGCACCCCAAGAAGGCCGAAACCGGCAATCTGATCGCAGAACTGACTCAGTGCGGGCAGGATAGGAAAGCGTGTAGCGCAAAAGGCGAGAACCACGGCCAGCGCAGCGGCACCGATCAGTTTTAGACGGAGGTTTGACACACCCCAGACTTGTTCCACGTCCACCGCGAGATCAAGCGAACTTCTCGCGGCGCCACCACAGGCCGGCGTCCGTCCCTCACTTGACCAAGTGCGTATTGACCAAACGGGTTAACTCGAACATGTCGACCTCTTTTTTTCCGTTGAAGACCCCTTCCAGCGCCGTGTCTGCCTTGATCGTCTTTTTCTCCTGCAGTTTGTGCTGTTTGATGTATTCCCAGATTTTCTTCGTGAGCTCCGTCCGTGGCAACGGCGCCCCTCCGACGATTTTGGCTAAAGCAGCATCCGGCTGGACCGGTTTCATGAACGCGCTGTTCGGTTTGCTTTCTTTAGGCATAAACTCGGATTAAAGGCGGGAAAGGAAGAAAGCAACTAGATTAAGGGGTAATTTCCTGTATTTGCCATATTTAGTATTTTCTGCAGTTGACCTGAAGTTGGCTCAGGGCGTGCAGGTGGGCGTCCGCCGGCCTGCCTTCGAGGCATCCCAACGCGCCGGAAAGGGCCTTCCTTAAGGGTAGCGCTCGCTTTTTCGTTTAAGGAAGGGATTGCCTGGCCGAAACGTTTTCTAAGAAGGGAATACTTCCAAGAAGAGGATGAATCGCTGGACGCAAGAACTTCACGCTTCCCACTGCCCTGACGCGAGCCTCGCGGTGGCCATCCTCCCGTAAAATCTCCCCCTCTCCGAGCCATCACCGTGGTCGACCGATGAGTTTCGAATTACCAAATGCAGAGCGGGTCCCGACAAAGACCACCCTTCTTCTGATCGATGATCAGACACTTGTGGCGCAGGTCGTGCGACGTATGCTTGCCGTCGATTCCTCCATCTTTTTCTATTACGAGCAAGATCCGCTCCAAGCACTGGAATCGGTACACCGGATCAAACCGACGGTGATCCTGCAGGACCTTGACATGCCCGGTGTGAATGGCATCGAGCTGCTGAAGGCATTTCGTGCCCACCCGCTGACCCAAGCCATCTCCGTGCTTGTGCTTTCGGCCAATGAGGATTCATCCATCAAACAAGCTGCTTTCGAAGCGGGTGCGGACGATTACCTGGTCAAAATGCCGAGCCGGACGGAATTGCTTGCCCGGGTTCGCCGGCATGCGCGGGTATCCGACCGGGAAGAAAAATACCTGCAGGAGATCCGCAGCCTCAAAGAGAGCCAGGGGGTATTAACAAAGAAGCTTGCCGAGTTAATTCGTCATGACGACGAGTTAACGCGTTCTAATGCCGATTTGGAACAGTTTGCCTGCTTGGCCGCTCACGACCTGCAGGAACCGCTCCGGGCTGTGGCGGGAGGGGTTCAGCTTCTGCAGCGGAAATACCGT
>DASWVC010000219.1:0-18339 GCA_036401335.1 Chthoniobacterales bacterium | reverse complement strand
TTCAAGGTCCGCAACGTTTCTAGGACCGATCAACGGAAGCACGGGGAAGTCGAAGGCCAGCAGGTACGCCAGAACTAAGCGACCAATCGGTTGATGGAGTTCCGAAGCCAAAGCCTGAAGGTTCGCGAAACGGCGCTGGTTCGTCTTTGAATGGTACAGCTTCCGGACGAGTTCAGAGGCTTGGTCGATGGTGCCTTTTTCCATGCGCCGGAAATAGCCGTTGGCCTGGGTACTGTACGGTATCGCGGTAAACTGGTGGGTTCGGTGCCATTCAATGAATGGTTGATCCACGTAAGCCCAGGTCGGATCCCCTTTGGCGCGGTCGGGTTCGGCCAGGTTCCAGCAATTCTGACCCGCGACGAAGCCGGTCAGCCCGAGCTTGCGGGCAGCGTCCAGGGCAGCCCGGGCACGGGGTAGCTCCCAGTTGGAAAAGCCGGCGTAACGGATCTTACCGGCCTGCCGGAACCCGTCGAGCATCAAGAGGATCTCCTCCACAGGTGTTTGGGGGTCGTCGCGATGCAACCAATAAAGGTCGACGTGGTCGACCCCCAAGGTTTGCAGGCTTTTTTCCAGATCTTGGGAAACGTCTGCTCGAGACATGCGCGGCACCTCCATCGTCGCAAGCTCGGGGTGAGCGCCTTTGGTGCTCAGGATGATCTTGTCACGCACCCGGCGTTCCTGCAGCCAGCGGCCCAGAAAAGTTTCGCTCCGGTGCCGGGCGCCGGGAATCCAGTCGGAGTAAATGCGAGCGGTGTCGATGACATTCCCGCCCAGTTCAAGGTAGCGGTCCAGAATGGCCGAGGAGGTAGCGTCATCGATGCCCCCACCTCCCATTTCGGCGGTGCCGAGGCAAATCTCGGAAGGTTCAAGGTCCGTTCGAGGCAGCGGTCGGGTGATCATGGATTTCGGTGGGTGCGGTTTCTGCGCGGGGTTGGGGAGCCGTCTCCGTCCTGATCTTTGGTTTCGTTACTGGCGCCGGGTTGGTTGGCCTTTTCCCCATCTTTCCGTTTCAGCTCGTTGAAGACGGCGAGGTAATCGTAAGAGGGATAGTACTCCGTGTGGAATGCGCCCCAGACCCCCTTTTCGAAAGCGACGTTTACCTCGCGCAGTTTTTCCGGTGGTAAACGAAGCGTGATGATGTGGCCGACGCCCATCACGATGTGGTACGAGAGGATTTCGACGCCCTCCGGAGGAAAGGTGCGTCGGAAACCCGTCTCTTCAAGGTGGTGGTTGATTTCGTCCAGGGTCTTGGTCTGATCGTGCCGCAAAATGACGGTGAGCATGATCCGGTTGTCGGAGGCGGGGATTTCCTGGCTAACGCCGGCTGCGGCCACCGCCAGCAAGATCCACGCAGTGCAGAGCATGATTCTCATGGATCACGTTGGACGCGAATGGGCCGAGGTTCAACGCATCATGCGGGCGGTGGACGGGTACTCCGAACCGCTCTGATTGTTTGCCAGCGATTGTTTGGTTATGATCTTGCCGGAATCCATCGCCCGGCTTACACCCGTATGGTAAGTATACCAGGTACCGGTACATTTCCGGTACCTGTTCTCTCCACCCCCTCCCGTTCCCCTTGACCTATGAAAGCGACTTCCCTTCTGTGGTTGTCGGCGACCGCACTCGCCGTTTGCGCCCAGGCACAGTCCCCGAGCAGTGCCCCGGCCGCCCAAGTCCAGTACCCGTTGTACAATGAGCCTTACCGTCCGCAGTACCATTTTTCGCCGCCAACCCATTTCATGAACGATCCTAATGGATTGGTGTACTTCAATGGGTGGCAACTTTACTACCAATACAACCCGATTGAGCTTGTGGCCGGGCACCAGGCCTGGGGACATGCGGTCAGCACGGATCTGTTACATTGGACAAATCTGCCGATCGCGATCCCGGAGAAACCGACCGGACAGATTTTTACTGGAAGCGCTGTGGTGGACTCTGAAAACACTTCCGGGTTTTTCGATGGGATTCCCGGTGGTGGCCTGGTGGCAGTTTACACGTTGAATGAGCCGACTAACGAAGTTCAAAATGTTGCATACAGCCTGAACGGAGGGATCACCTACACCGACTATGCAGGTAATCCCGTCCTTGATCGGCATGACCCGAATTTCCGTGATCCGAAGGTGTTCTGGCACGCACCGACGCACCGCTGGATCATGACCGTCGCGCTGCCTAACGCCCACCAGGTGTTGTTCTACGCCTCTTCAGACCTAAAGAATTGGCGGGGATTAAGTCGCTTTGGTCCGGCCGGAATCGAGGGCCTGCAATGGGAATGTCCGAACCTCCTGCAAGTCCCGATCGAGGGCACCAACCAGAAAAAATGGGTTCTCGTGGTTGGCATCAATCCTGGTGCTCCGCAAGGAGGGAGCATGGACGAATATTTTGTGGGTGAATTTGACGGGACCACTTTCCGGGCCGGCGACACGGTTGGCCGGCTGATGGATTTCGGCAAAGATTTTTACGCCGCCCAGACGTACAACAACACCCCGACCGGAGAGGCCGTGGTGGTTGGCTGGGTGGGTAACTGGCAGTACGCGCAGGTGGTGCCTACGAGCCCTTGGCGCAGTGTTTTCAGCATTCCGCGGGTTTTATCTTTGCGCCAGAAAGAAACCCAAACCGGAGCACTCCTGATCCAGACGCCCGTTTCCTTGGAGGGTCTGCACGATCAAACCTTGTACGATGGGTCGACCCAAATCAGCACGAGTCCGCTTTCCATCCCGCTACAGGGTAACGCCAGCTTCGAGTTCGAAACAACGGTGGCTTCCACGTCGATTCCGCATCAGCAGCAGCAACGATTGAACATTGATATCCTCAACGGGGCGGGAGAAAAGGTAACGGTCGGTTACGACTGGTCACGGTCGCAGGTGTTTGTTGATCGCGGCCAAACGTACGGATTTTCCAATCCGTTCTTCACAAGTGATTTCTCCACGTGGGCGGACAATACCGATCCGAAAACCAAGGTAAACGCCATTAGACTTCACGTGCTGGTGGACCGGTCAATGCTGGAGGTGTTCGTGGATAACGGCATTCAAGTGTGCACGAGCGTTTTTTACATGCAGCACGGTCCGCCGACGGAAATGAGCTGGCATGCCGAAAACGGCAACGTCACCGTGCAAGACCTGCGGGCTTATTCTCTGAAAAGCGTGTGGCGGTGAGGAACTGCACGCCAGGATTTCCGATCCGGAGCATCAGGTGCTTGAATTAGGGTTCGGTGCAAGGGTGCTCTTACTCACAAATGGTTAAGCTCGCAGACCGGTTCGGAGGTGAACTAGCCGGTGACTGCCTTCACCTCTTGCCGTCATCGTTGGAATGAGAAAACAACCGGAAGTGGCGGTAGTTGCCGGCGTTGGTCCCGGTTTGGGGACGGCGCTGGCGCGTCGGTTGGTTCGTGCAGGTTGCCGGGTGGGCTTGCTGGCCCGTTCTGAGACGTACCTGAACGCATTGGCAACCGAATTGAAGGCCCAAACAGAAGTTGAGTGTTGCGTCGTCGATCTGGCGGATGCGGCAGAGATTGAGAGGGCGTTCAAACGTTTGCAAGGCGCGCTTGGGCCGCCCGATGTGTTGGTTTACAACGCAAGCGCTGGCGGGCCATGGCGCGAGAGCATCCTGGAAGTAACTCCAGAAACCTTTGAACACGCCTGGCGTGTGGGGGTAGCCGGAGCCTTCCACGCAGTGCAGGCGGTTGTGCCGGCAATGCTTGAAAAGGGTTCCGGGTCCATCCTGTTGACTGGCGCGACCTCATCGGTGCGTGGCAGTGGGCTCGCATTTTCCTCGGCTAAATTTGGCTTACGTGGATTTGCGCAGGCGCTGGCCCGGGAGCTTTGGCCGCGAGGCATCCACGTGGCGCACGTCGTGATCGACGGCATCATCGGTGAACCAGGTGCATCCGGTGAGTTGACGGAAGAACCTTTGTTGCACCCGGACCGGATAGCGGATGTGTACTGGCACCTGGTCGAGCAGGATCCCAGCGTATGGACCCTCGAGCTCGACGTGAGGCCAAATCGGGAAGCGTTTTTCGAGTAACTCGAAACGCGATGTGGGTTCCACCCCTGGCTTTCTGAAAAGCTTCCTTACGAGCGGGGAGCGGTTGCTCCCCGGGGTCGGTTAGGAATAACCAACCTTACCCGAGGGCGCTGAGAAGGAGGGCGCTTGAGGACAAGCTCCCCTACCGGAGAAGGCGCGACCCGGGCCCGGTGGTCTCTCGCCGACCGGGGTGACGGCGCGGCAGGTTGATGCCACGAATCAAAAAACCGAAGAATGGCCGAAGCTGGGAATGCCAGTGCTTCTCTGCGTCTGCCATTGGGGGCATTCTTTCATTCTTCGGCTTGTGGGATTTCTTGGGCCACATTTTCGGACAAAGGCACTGCCCCGTCCGGGCTGAGCCGCTCGTGTTTGACGTAGTTGGCCACAAAATGTTCCCGAAAGGCATTGAAAGTGCCAGCCTCGAGCGCGCTGCGGGCCCGCGCCATGAGGTTCAGGTAAAAATGCAGGTTGTGGATGGTGATCAGACGCAGGCCAAGGATTTCTTCGGCCTTAACCAAGTGCCGAAGGTAACCCCGGCTGAAGGTCAGGCAAGTTGCACAGGTGCAGCCCGGTTCGATGGGTTGCTCGTCGACCCGGAACGGCCTGTTTTTCAAATTGAGGGTGCCGGTTTCCGTGAAAGCGGTGCCGTTGCGGGCCAGGCGCGTGGGCAACACGCAGTCGAACAAGTCGATCCCACGGGCAACCATTTCGACCATCTGGGGCGGGGTTCCAAGGCCCATGGCGTACCGTGGTTTGTCTTCTGGCAAAAAGGGCACACTCCGGTCAACGGCCAACATCATCTCGGATTCGGGTTCACCCACGCTGACTCCACCGACGGCATAGCCGTCAAAGTCCTGTTGCACCAATTCGCGGGCACTGTGCTCCCGCAGGTCGGCGTAGACCGATCCCTGGACGATGCCAAACACCAGGGGACGCCGGGCGGCTTCCACGTCTGCGGTCCAGTCCCGGCAGCGCCGGGCCCAACGCAATGTTCGTTGGAGGCTGGCCTCAGCATCCGCGTGATCGCACGGGTAAGGTGGACATTCGTCAAAGACCATGGCGATGTCCGAACCGAGCGTGGTCTGGATTTTCATCGCAACCTCAGGACTCAGGAAACAGGGGTTGCCATCCAGGTGGCTGCGGAAATGGACGCCTTCCTCCGTGATCCGCCGCAGTTTGGCGAGGGAAAAAACTTGAAAACCCCCGCTGTCGGTCAGGATGGGACGCTCCCAGCCCATGAAGCGGTGGAGTCCCTGGAAATGCTCAATGACCTCAAGGCCGGGCCGCAGGAACAGGTGGTACGTGTTCCCGAGGATGACCTGCGCCCCAAGGGTGCGCAGTTCGTCCGGGCTGGTTGCCTTGACCGTGCCTTGGGTGCCCACCGGCATAAAGGCCGGGGTTTCAATCGTGCCGTGCCGGGTGAAAAGGCGGCCGCGGCGGGCCCGGCTGGCCGGGTCGGTGGAAAGGAGCTGGAAAGGAGGGGTGGTGGTCACGTCGGTCTGGTGGGAGCACAAGCGCTCACTCAGCCTTGGGCATCTCGGCATCCTCGCCTAGGAGTTCCCCTTTCGCTTTCTGCACATCGGCCATCTGTTGAGGGGTGGCTTTCGGGTAGGCGAGCGCCAAGCCCTTCATGGTTTGGACGATGATCTCGGATACCGCCAGCCGGGTAAACCATTTGTGGTCAGCCGGAATGACAAACCAAGGGGCGGCCTTGGTGCTGGTGTGACGGAACGCCGTCTCGAAAGCGTCCATGTAGTCATCCCAAAATTTGCGTTCACGAATGTCGGAAGCCGAAAATTTCCAGTTTTTCTGCGGGTCATCAATGCGGGCGAGAAACCGTTTCTTTTGTTCTTTCTTGGAAACGTTAAGGAAAAACTTGAGCACGATGCAGCCGTTATCCACGAGGTAACGTTCGAAATGGTTGATTTCCTCATACCGCCGTCTCCAGATGGAACCGCCGGACCCGTTTGAAGGCAGGTGCTGGGCCTCGATAAGTTCAGGGTGCACCCGTACGGCCAGGACTTCTTCGTAATAAGAGCGGTTAAAGATACCGATGCGGCCGCGTTCCGGAAGGACTTTGATGGCCCGCCAGAGAAAGTCGTGGGCGAGCTCCTCCGGGGAAGGTGCCTTGAAACTGCGCACATCGCACCCTTGGGGGTTCACTCCAGACATCACGTGTTTGATGGTGCCGTCCTTACCAGCGGCATCCAGGGCCTGAAAGATCAGGAGGAGCGAATAGGTTTTGCTGGCGTAAAGGGTGTCCTGAAACGAGGCGAGCTTCTTGACGTTGTCTTCCATGGCCGCGAGGCCGTGATCCTTGTCCCGGTATTCGCCGCAGTACCCAGGATCGAAATCCTTCTTTAAGGAAATTTTCCGGCCGGGCTCAACCATCAGCGATTTCAGGTCGAAACCGCTGGTTTTAGACAAGTGCTCGCCAAGCTGAAACATGAGCGAGCGTAGCCAACCCGAGGGCCGGAGTCCAGGGGAAGAGGGGGGAGGAAGGTGTCGGGGTATCGGACTGACGGAGTGACGGGGTCTCCGCCAGGGGTGTTTGTCCTCAAGCGCCCCGGTAGGGCGGCGAGTCCCTTCGCCGCCCTACCGGGCCGCCCGCTCGATCCGGTGCCCCTTTACAGCCTAAAGGGCGTTACCTTACTGCCAGCGGGGTGACGGGTGAGGGCGTTTTACCCGGCCGTGAGCATCCGGAGGATTTCACGGTATTTCTGAGCGGTTTGCTCGATGATCGCTGCGGGGAGGTGAGGAGCGGGCGGCGTCTTGTCCCAGTCCAGGGTGTCGAGGTAATCGCGAACAAACTGTTTATCGAGGCTTGGTGGGTTACGCCCAGGATAGAGGCCTGCGCGGGGCCAGAAACGGGAAGAATCCGGGGTCAGGCATTCGTCAATGAGGATGATCTCGCCATCGGCCCGGCCAAACTCAAACTTCGTGTCGGCGATGAGGATACCTCGGCGGGCAGCGTACGCGCTGGCCTCGGAATAGAGGCGGAGGCTGAGGTCCCGCAGTCGGGTTGCCGTTTCTTCGCCCAGCGTTTCCACAAAACGATCCCAGCTGATGTTTTCGTCGTGGCCGGCGGTCGCTTTGGTGGCCGGGCTAAAGGTTGGGGCGGGAAGCGGAGCGGCCAGGTCCAGTCCGGGCGGCAAAGGTTCACCGGCGAGCGTCTGGGTTTGACGGTACTCCCGCCAAGCGGACCCGGCGAGGTAACCGCGGACCACACATTCAACCGGGAAAGGGTCGGCGCGGCGCACCAACATCGACCGGCCGGTCAACATTTCCGCGAAAGGCTGCAAAGGTTTTGGGAACTCGGCAAAGTCGGCGGTGAGCAAGTGGTTGGGGATGTTTGGGAATCGCCCGAACCAAAAAGCAGACAAGCGGGTTAATACCTCACCTTTGCCCGGAATGGGCTCGGGAAGGATGCAGTCGTAGGCTGAAATCCGGTCGGTGGCGACAATGCAGAGTTGCTTTCCCAGGTCAAAGACCTCACGCACCTTCCCGCTGCACACCTTGGAAATGCCGGGTAGATCGACTTTGATGACCGGGTTCATCAGCCAAGTTCCGTCAGGAGGGCATTTACGTTGCGTTCAATTTCGGGCAAGGCCACCTCGGAGGAACAAACCGGCATATCGACGACATGCCAATATTCAATGCGATCGGCCCAAAGGGGAAATTGTTCCCGCATCATCGGGTAGTGCTCGGCGCGGTCGAGGGCAATCTGCCGCTGGGAATCCTCAAGGTCGTGGGCTGAAAGCTGGACCCGGGCAGGCCCGGTGTGGCGCAATGCGATCTGGCGGGCTTCCAGCGCCCGTGCGGTGTACGGCGACAGGTAGCCTTCAGCCCAGTGAATGGCGAGCCCGCGGGAAAAAGCCCGCCAGTTCAGCCCCTGTTTTTCGGCTAAATGGTTAAACACCGCTTCGGCGAAGCGGCTTCGGTAAAAGTTCCCCGTGCAGATGAACAATACCCGGTTGGTCACGCTGACCAGCAGACATGAGAAAAGGGGCGGAAGCAATCCTGCTTCTGCACGCAGGCCCGACGGCCGGTAAAACCCGCATTTGCGTCAAGCCCGGATTTCCCGTTAATTCCTGAGCGTAATGAGTTTTCAAGAATTGGGGTTATTGGATGCGGTTGTGCACGGGGTGCAGAGCCTGGGGTTTGCCGATCCAACACCCATCCAAGAGCGGTGTATCCCGCTGATTTTGCAAGGCCGTGACGTGATTGGTTCCGCCCAGACGGGCACTGGAAAGACCGCGGCTTTCGCCTTGCCGCTGCTGACCCGGTTGAAGAAGCATGGCAAAGCGCGCTGTCTGATTCTCGAACCGACCCGTGAACTGGCGTTGCAAGTAGAGATGGCGATCCAGTATTACGCGCGATTTTCGGACCTTGAGATCGGGGTCTTTTATGGCGGGGTTAGCTACAACGAGCAAAAAGCGCTTTTAAATGAAGGGGTGGACGTCATGGTAGCCACTCCTGGCCGCCTGCTGGATTTGCAGCAGCAGGGTATTCTGAAGCTTTCCTCGGTGGAGATCCTGGTCCTGGACGAGGTGGATCGGATGCTGGACATGGGATTTCTGCCGGATGTGCGCAAGATCGTGCAGCTCTGTCCGAAGGAAAGGCAGACTTTGCTTTTCTCGGCAACCATTCCGCCCGAGATTGACAGCCTTTGTTCCTGGGTGTTGAAGAACCCGGAAATTGTCGAGATCGGGGAACGTTCGTCCGTGGCGGAAACCGTCACGCACGCCTTTTACCCGGTGGCTGCGGCGCAAAAATTCGACCTTCTGGTGGCGCTGCTGGAACAAACGCACTTCCAGAGTGTGCTTGTCTTTACCCGGACGAAACAAGCGGCGGACGAAATCTCCGACCGGCTCAGGGGATTGAAACATTCGGTCACCGTGTTGCACTCGGACCGGAGTCAGCGGGAACGAACCGATGCGCTGGACGGCTTCAAGTCGGGCAAGTTTGAGGTGCTGGTAGCGACTGACATTGCGGCCCGGGGCCTGGACATCTCCGGGGTTTCTCACGTCTTCAATTATGACATTCCATTGCACCCGGAGGACTACGTTCACCGCGTGGGCCGGACCGGCCGCGCGCTGCGGGTCGGTGACGCGTTCACGCTGGTGACGGCGGAGGAAGCAAAGGCAATGGTCGACATTGAAAGGTTCATTGCCCAGAAAATTCCCCGGCAGCGTTTACCCGGGTTCCCGTACGTTTACACTGCCCTTTTCGAAGAAGGAAAAAGCATGCTTCGACCGGTGAAAGGTTTCCGGACTAGCCGCGGTTATTCGTTTGGGCGTGCGAGAAAATAAGGGTTGTCACGTTGAGGCAGGTAACCAGGGGGGCAACGTGATCGAGGTGTGCGGCTGCCTTGCCGCGTGGGCGTGAGTCCTGGTGTGCCGAGTGCCTTTTGGCGTTGCATGGACCAAATGGCTGGAGTTGTTTGCGCACCTTGTTTATGCACAAGGTTAACACCAACGAGATGGCGGAAGAAGCTTGGATCTCACCCAAAGGAAAGTTCGCCGGGCTAAGCAAAGGAGTTTCAGAGGCACTGGGACGCAAGCCATTCTCGACGGATCTCAGGGAACGGCATCCCTTTGATGTGGAAATTTGCCGTATCCCTCCCGGAAAAAGCGCCTGTCCATACCATGCCCACAGTGCACAATGGGAGTTTTACCACGTGATTTCAGGCCGGGGCATCGTGCGCCACGAGGAAGGAACGACCCCGATTGAGGCGGGGGACGCCTTCTGCTTTGAGCCATCCCAACCCCACCAACTCACGAACGACAGCTCACAGGACCTTATCCTCTACATTGTGGCCGATAACCCAATGGGCGAATCGTGCTATTATCCAGACAGTGAGAAATGGCTCGTGCGCTCGCCCGAACGCAGGCTGATTCGCTCCGAAGGATTGGAATATTACGAGGGCGAAGAATGACGGCGCAGCCGTGCGGTTCGCCTGGAGGTCGCTTCGAGCGATGGCTGGTTTTCGCATCATTGGCAGTCTTTTTCTGGGTTTGCTCCTGAGCTTACCCTCCGAGGGCGCGGACCACCAAGCCAAGCGAACCACGTCGGGGCAGGCGCACCACGCGAAAGGCAAAAGCGCACACGGCACCGTTTCCGGCCATGGAGCGCCGGCGGGACACCGCCACGAGCACTTCCGGTCGAGAGGACGGAAGTCAGGTCGACACCACCGCGTGGTGCCGCACCATGCGGCCACGCATGACCAGGGACCGGTGCGGGAACAGACCCTCGAAGAGATTTTCCCGCCCGGCCACCAATTTACGGTTGAGGAACGGGCTGAGGCGAGTGCCATCGGGGCTTACCTGCAAAACGGCCTCTGGAAGGATGCTTACAAGGCATCGACTAAAGCTTCGCGGCAACACCCGGACCGGTGGTGGCTGCATGCCGCGCGGGCTGCGGCCGCCGCGAACCTCAGCCGATCGAAGGACACCATCGATGCGGTGGACCAGGCGCTGCAAACCAATCGAGGTGACGCGAACCGGTTGAACCTTTCGGAATTGTACGTGCTGAAAGGAAACGCTTTGAGCCGCTTAAACCGGAAAGGGGAAGCAATCAACACCTTCCTGGCTGGAGCCAGGGTTAACCCCAAAGACCCTTACAGCCGTGCGGGCGCAGCCTGGCTGTACGCTACGGCGGAAGACCAGCAGGTGCGCAACGGAGCCAAAGCGCTGGGAATTGCCTCTGAGGCGGCCAAGCTCACGGGCCAAAAGGATGCGACGGTGTTGGATGTGCTGGCGGCATCTTACGCGGAGACAGGCAACTTCGCAGCAGCCCGGCGCTGGGAAGAAAAGGCCATTCGGGCGGGCGATCCGGCGGACCTTCCCTTCTATCAACGCCGTCTGCAGAATTACCAAGCCAACTTACCTTGGCGTGAACGGCTGTGAAGGGGGCAGAAGAAGGCATCGGGGCAACGGCGCGAAGCTAAGGGGCCTTGCGCTGTGAGGCGCGGTCGCCATGACGGGAAAGGTGGCTTCCACTTTGTATCAGGGCCATGAATGACTTTAAGGCGATTGCCTTTCGCCTTCATCGACCCCGTTACCCCAACACCTTCTTCTCCTACCTCCATTCGTGTTTGGGGTAACGGCGCTGCAGGTCGGGTTTAACCTGTGGGTACGTTTCAGCCCAGAAATTGGAAAGGTTCTGCGTTACCTGAATGGGGCGGTGATTCGGTGCGAGCACATGGATGGACACGGGAATCCGGCCGGCGCAAATCGTGAGGGCTGAAGGCACGCCGTAAAGGTCCTGGATGCGCGCGGCCAACACCGGGGGGTGCCCTTCGGTGTAGACAAGTTTGGCCCGGCGTCCGTTCGGCAACTCCTGTCGGTCGGGCGCGAGCCGTTCCAGGGCTTGCTGATGGGGGCCGGAAAGCCAAGTGCGGAGAACGGGCCAGACGGGGCGTTCCTTCACTTCCCGGTAACTTGTGGCGCCATAACAGATCTGGGTGATGAGGTAACGGCGGGCATCGGCGTCGATGCGCGGAAGTTCCAGCTCCGGGTACCAATCCGCCAGACAGTTCAGGCGAGCGATCCACTGGTCGACCTCGTGGTTCCAGTTGACCAAGGTGCAGCGGCCTTCCAGCACCTCGTTCGCCAATACGCCCGCTGCGGCTGCCGGCGAGCTCGGTTCACCTTTGGTGGCGTGCAAAACCAAATCTCGGAACACCACCTCACGGCGGCCGATGACCCGCCGGTTCGCCGGGTCGAAGGCCACCACCTCGCGCTCCTGAAAATCGTCCGGGTAAAGTTCGCGCAGCCATTCCTCGCGAACGCCTGTGGCGAATGAAAGCAGCACCAGCAGCTGATCGTCTCGTCCCTGGATTTCCCGGATTTCCGCAGCCACCAGCAAAGGGCTTTTCTGGACTACGCTCTCCCGGGCCAGTACCCCGTGCCGGCAATGCACCAAATCACACCGCAGGGTGCCGGCATCGATCCGGAGGGCAAGGTGATCCGAAAACCCGACCAGCAAGCATTTGCCCAGCGCTTCCGCATCAAATGCCTCCAAGGGCCTGCCCAGGTGCAGGTGTTCGGCGTGGGCCAAATCCAGGAACTGCTGGTAAATCTGCTTCACCTGTTGTGCGACGGCGTAGCGGATCCCGAGCCGGCGCGCTTCATCGGCGCCGTTCTGGATAGCGAACTGCCAGGCCCGGATGAGGACGAGGAAGTCTGACTCCGCCTCGTTGCCCAGGAGCAGCTCCCGCTCATGTTCAACCTGGCGGTTGTCCGTTTTGCGCAAGAGGTATCGCTCCTGGGTGAGAGCCGCGATGAGCGCCACGGCGCGAACGCAGTCCAACTCGTCCGCAATTAGCAACATCCGGGCGTACCGCGGGTGCACCGGGAAAGAGAGCATCTGTCGGCCGACGGCGGTAATTTCACCCTTGTTCCGGTCGAGGGCGCCAAGGTCTTGCAGGAGGTCCACGGCGCGCTGCAAAGAACGGGGTTCAGGTGGTTCGATCCAGCCAAACCGGTCCATGTCCTCGACGCCGCTTGCCTTGAGGTTCAGGATCACTTCAGCCAGATCCAACCGCTTGATTTCAGGAAGGTCCTGCGTGCGCCGGTGCAAATGGTCCTGTTCCGGCCACAGCCGGATGCAGCGGCCCGGCGCGGTTCGGCCGGCGCGCCCGGCCCGTTGATCGGCCGAGGCGCGGCTGATTTTTTCCGTGATCAGGGTGTTGATGCCGCGGTTGGGATCGTACTTGGCGATCTTGGCGAGGCCGCTGTCGATGACCACCGTAACGCCGTCGATGGTCAGCGAGGTTTCCGCCACGTTGGTCGAAACGACCACTTTGCGCTCATCGTAACGAGCGACGGCGGCGTCCTGTGCCTTGGGAGACAGGTCGCCATGCAATGGCAGGACCAAGCCGTCAAATTTTGCCCGTTTGATCTCCTCGATGGTCCGGGCAATCTCGTACGCGCCCGGCATGAAGATAAGGACGTCGCCTGGTTCGTCCTCGAATTGTAGCAGTGCGTCTGCTGCCAGTTCCCACGGCGGTTCATCCACCAGTTGGCGTTTCAGGTGCTCGATCGTGACCGGGAACGTGCGTCCCCGGGAAGTCAGCAGCTCGCAAGGCGCCAGGTAGCCCTGGACAAGTTCGACGTCGAGAGTGGCCGACATCACAACCAACCGGAGGTCCGGACGGCGGGAACACTGGATCTCCAGCGCCCGGGCCAAGGCAATGTCTCCGTAAAGGTGCCGTTCATGAAACTCGTCAAAGATGATGACGCTGACGCCATGCAGGTCCGGGTTGCTGACCATTTGGCGCAGGAGTACGCCTTCCGTCACAAAACGGACGCGCGTGTCCCTGGAGGTGACGTTGTCGAGCCGGATCTGGTAGCCCACTTCCCCGCCAAGTTTGACCCGGCGTTCCTGGGCGACCCGGGCGGCCAGCATCCGCGTGGGGAGACGCCGAGGCTGCAGGATCACGATCTGACCGTCACCGGCCAGACCATGGTCCAGGATCATCTGGGGAACCTGCGTCGATTTGCCGGAGCCGGTCGGAGCCTGCAGAATAAGGCGGTTGTCGCTTTGGAGCGTGCGGACGAGTTCCGGCTCAAGTTCAAAGATGGGTAAACTGCTCACGTGCTCAATACGGCGGCGGCCTTGACCGGTGGACGCCAATGAACATCAGCTTGCCGCCGGGAACAAGGAGCGGGTGACGGCGCGAAAGAAATGCCACGAATTAAAGAACCGAAGAATGCCACGAATCAACGGGCCGGAGTAGGCAGCGAAATTGGAGGCCGTGCCTGCCGTCTGCTTTCCATCCTTCGGTTTGTGGCATTTGCCCCACCCCGTTACTCCCATACCCCGCTACTCCGATACCTTCTTCCTAAGCCGGCTCGGCGCGGTTCGTTCCGGGCCGCCTAAGCAGGGATGCGCGTTCCTGGCGGTCAAGCTCACGCCAGAGTCCCGGCGCCAGCGAGCCCACGGTCACCGTCCCGATCCGCCACCGCACCAACCGCAAGGCGGGGTGACCCACGGCGGCCGTCATCCGGCGAACCTGGCGGTTTTTGCCTTCGTGCAGCACGAGACTGAGCCAGCAGTCAGGAACCGTTTTGCGAAAGCGTATCGGCGGAACCCGCGGAGGCAGTTCAGGGGGCGGATCAAGCACGGCGACGTGTGCCGGACGGGTCCGCCAGCCCCCGAGCACGATTTCCCCGGCCAAACGTTGCAAAGCGTCCCGCGAGGGCACACGCTCAACCTGAACCCAGTATTCCCGCTCATGCCCTTTTTCCGGGTCAAGCAGTGTCGCATTCCACATTGGTTCATCCGAGATCAGCAGGAGCCCTTCCGAGTCTGCGTCCAAGCGACCGATCGGATACACCTTGGGCGGAAAGCCGAAATCGGCTAACGAACGGTGCCGTGACCCGTCCAGCGTGAACTGTGAGAGGACCCCGTACGGTTTAAAGAAGGCGAGCAGCATCGTGATCTTTTAATTTTGTGGTGGGCCATCTTCACCTTAGATTCCTGCCCATGCCTTCTCCCTCTCCAGCATCGACGGGAATCGTGATGGAAGCGCCGCTGCGGTTCCAGGGTCAGAATCCCACCCCGTTCGCCTCTGCTTACCGTGCGGTCCGGAATCTAAGCGAAAAGTTTTGCGCGACGCTTGAGCCGGAGGACTGCGTGATCCAGACCATGCCGGAGGCGAGCCCGATGAAATGGCATCTGGCGCACACGAGCTGGTTTTTTGAAACGTTTGTTCTCAAGAATGCTTTACCGGGCTACGCACCGCTGAATCCGGCGTACGCCTACCTTTTCAATTCCTACTACAATGCTGCCGGCAAGATGCACTGTCGACCGAAGCGCGGTCTCATTTCCCGACCGACTTTGCGCGATACGTTTGACTACCGGAGCCGCGTTGATGCCCTGATGGACAAGGTTTTTGCAGATGCGGGCACCCTGGAGAAGCTCGCACCCGTTATTACCTTGGGCCTGCACCACGAACAGCAGCACCAGGAATTGATGTTAACGGACCTCAAGCACGTTTTTTCGGAAAATCCATTACGGCCGGTGTTCCGTGAGCGCCCCCGGTCCGCGGCCGTGCAAGTTCCGCCGGTGGAGTGGCGCGATTTCCCGGCGGGCGTGCACGAGATTGGGCACCAGGGCGATGAATTTTCCTACGACAACGAAAGCCCCCGGCACCGGCAGTTCGTCGAGGATTTCAGGCTTGCGTCGCGGCTGGTTACCAATGGGGAGTACCTGGCCTTTATGGAAGACGGCGGCTACGACCGGCCGGAGCTGTGGCTTTCGCTTGGTTGGTACACCCTCAACGAGCAACACTGGGGAGCGCCGCTGTATTGGGAGCAAGGACCCGACGGCTGGTCCCTATTCACGCTGGCGGGCATGCGCGAGCTCGATCCAAGCGAACCTGCCTGCCACTTGAGCTACTTCGAAGCGGATGCGTTCGCGCGCTGGGCCGGCGCTCGATTGCCGACCGAATTCGAGTGGGAGGTGGCATCAAAAGATCTGCCGCTTACCGGTAATTTTGTGGACGAAGAAAGTTTCCATCCGAAACCCCTCGACCCCATTGCTGCAAGTCAACCAATCGCCCAAGCGTTCGGGGATGTTTGGGAATGGACCAGCAGTTCGTATGCGCCTTACCCGGGCTATGCTCCAGTCCCGGGCGCGCTTGGGGAATACAACGGTAAATTCATGTGCAACCAGTATGTGTTGCGTGGTGGCTCCTGTGCGACCTCCCGGTCGCACATCCGTCGAACCTACCGCAATTTTTTCCCGCCCCACGCGCGTTGGCAGTTCACGGGCGTCCGCCTGGCCAAGAACGTCTGACCCCCTTTCCCACACCCTGTACGCCCGGGCGGCACCATGCATTCTTACCTTGAACCTGACGGCGACGCACCCCAGAGCCTTCGCGATCTGGAACCGTCGCAAGAAGCCGTGCGCCGTGAAATTCTGCACGGTCTATTGGAACACCCGAAACGGATTGCGCCGAAATTTTTTTACGACGAGACCGGCTGCAAGCTTTTTGATGAAATTTGTCAGCTCAACGAATACTACCCCACCCGCACGGAAACGGGCATTCTGGAGGGCAACATTCAGGAAATCTGTGCGGCCCTCGGCCCGGAGTGCCGGGTGGTGGAATTCGGGAGCGGCAGCGGCGTAAAAACCCGCATTCTGCTGGACCACCTTTTCTCACCGGCCGCGTATGTGCCGGTAGAGATTGCGCGGGCCTACCTGTTGCAATGCGCGGCTCGGCTCGCACGCAGCTACCCTGAGCTGCGCGTCCTGCCGGTATGTGCCGATTATACGACCGATTTCGTGTTACCGGAACCTCCGGTGCCCGCGCGGCGGACGGTTGCATTCTTTCCAGGTTCCACGATTGGCAACCTTGAACCGGCAGAAGCCGAACGTTTTCTTCGCAGGATCGCGGCTATGTGCGGTGAAGGCGGCGGATTGTTGATTGGCGTGGACCTGAAAAAGGACCGTGACACCCTGGAACGCGCTTACAATGACAGCCGGGGCGTGACCGCGGCCTTCAACCTTAACGTGTTGGCCCGAATCAATCGTACGTTCAACGCCCGCATTCCAAGGAAAACGTTTCGGCACCACGCGTTCTACAACGAGGGACCCGGCCGCATAGAAATGCACCTGGTAAGCCGGGTTGCCCAGACGGTGCAATTGAACGGCGCTAACATCACCTTTGAACGGGGTGAACCCATCGTGACCGAACACTCGTACAAATACACGTTAGACGGCTTTGCCGAATTAGCCGCACGTTCGGGATGGGTCGTCCAAAAGCATTGGGTTGACGCCCATCAGTGGTTCAGCGTGCAGTACCTCGTCACACGGTGATACACCGGGGTAATGGCCGCCGTCACGCCGACATCAATCCGCCTACACCAGGTGGCGGTCATTCAAGCTTGGATAGATGATAGAACTGAAATCGGTCAGCAAAACGTTTGGCACGGCGGTCGCCCTTCACGAGACGAACCTGCGAATGGAGCCGGCCAAAACGACCGTACTCATCGGCCCGAGCGGCTGTGGGAAATCGACGCTTTTGCGGATTATTATCGGTTTGATCGAACCGACGACGGGCATCGTTGAGGTTGATGGCCAGCGGCTTTCGGCGAACAACCTCTTGGAACTGCGGCGTCGCATCGGTTACGTAATCCAGGAAGGCGGATTGTTCGCGCACCTGACGGCTGCACAAAACGTGCTTCTGATGGCGAACCACCTGAAACGGCCCGCTGCGTACAAGCAAAGCCGGTTGAAGGAACTTTGTGAGCTCACCCATTTCCCCCCGAGCGGACTGGACCGCTACCCGGTCGAGCTTTCCGGCGGGCAACGGCAGCGCGTGAGCCTGATGCGTGCGCTGATGCTTGAGCCGAGCGTGTTGCTGCTTGATGAACCGCTGGGCGCACTGGATCCGATGGTGCGGGCGCGGTTGCAGGATGAGCTGAAGGAAATTTTTCATCGTCTGCAGCAAACCACGGTCCTGGTGACGCATGACATGGCTGAAGCGGGTTACCTGGCGGACACCATCGTTTTGCTCAATGACGGTCGCATGGTTCAATCCGGCACCTTCGACGACCTGCGGGCCAGGCCGGCTTCGGCGTTCGTCCATGAATTCTTCACGGCGCAGCGCGGGCTGACGACGGCATGAACCGGTTGGCTGCAGTTTTGGCGCTTTTGCTGTTCGCCGGAGCGGCGCCATCGACGGCGATTGTCGTTGGCTCAAAAAAATTCACGGAATCTTACGTGCTCGGCGAAATCGCCAGGGCAGCTTTGCAACGGGCGGGGTTTCCGGTCGAGCTGAGCCAAGGAATGGGGGGGACGATCATTCTCTGGCAGGCATTAACGAGCAGCCAGATTTCTGTGTACCCAGAGTACACCGGCACCATCGCCGAAGAGATTCTGAAAGCAAAGGAACCGCCCGGCCCAGACGAGGTGCGTGCGTCCTTGCGCCAACAGGGCATCGGCATGACCAGGGAGCTCGGTTTTAACAACACGTACGCGCTGGTTATGCGACGGGACCGGGCATCCGAGCTCGGAATCCGGAAAATCAGTGATTTACGGGCCCATCCCGAGCTTCGCCTGGGTTTAACGCATGAATTCCTTGACCGGCAGGATGGCTGGTCGCCGCTCAGCGCGCGTTACGGCTTGCAGGAGCGCGATGTGCGTGGGATCGACCACGCGATTGGTTACGCCGCACTCGTAACCGGCTCGATTGACGTCAAGGACGCCTACTCCACCGATGCCAGGATCGCGGAAACCAACCTGGTGGTGCTTGAGGATGACCTTCACTTCTTCCCGCAATACAAAGCCGTGTTTCTTTACCGGCTC
>DASWVC010000218.1:0-39280 GCA_036401335.1 Chthoniobacterales bacterium | reverse complement strand
GACAAAGGCGGGTAACGACAAGGGCAGCATCACGTGCGTAAAGGTGCGGAAGAGTCCTGCCCCATCGATGCGCGAGGCGTCGACCAACTCGTCCGGGATGCCGGCGAAATAATTGCGAAAGATCAGGCTCGTGATTGGGAGCCCGTAGAGAACGTGGACGGTGATGAGCCCCCAGATAGTGCCGTACAGCTTGATGTGTTGAAGGAATTGGATCAGGGGAATCAAAATGCTTTGGTAGGGGATAAACATCCCGAAAACAAGCATTGCAAACAGCAGGTTGGAGCCGCGAAACTTCCACTTGGAAAAAACGTAGCCATTGACCGAACCCCAGGCGGCAGAGATGACGGTGGCAGGAATGGTGAGCAGGAGGCTGTTGCCGAGGTTTGGGGCCAGGCGCCTCCAGGCTTCGGCAAAGCCGCCTCCACCCAGGTGGGCAGGCAGGTTCCACATGGTTGAAAGGCTGACGTTAGTGGATTCCTTCAGCCCGGTGATCACCATGACGTAAATCGGCAAAAGGAAAAAGGCAGTGCAAGCCAGCAGGAAAGCGAGGATGAGGTAGTCCCAGATGGTTTTCGGAAGCGACCTCCGAAAGGGGTAGAAAAGCGGTGCGGACGATGTCATGGCGACCTTTGGCGAAGGCCGGACCAGAGGTACGGCACGATGATCAAACTGACTAAGGTTAACATCACAACCGAAGCGGCTGCGCCCAGATTGTATTTCGTGGCTTTGAAAGTCTGGTCGAAGACGAAAATTCCGGGGACGTCGGTGGCAAAGCCGGGCCCGCTTCCAGTCATGGCAAAGATCAGGTCGAAAATCTTGAGTGAAACGTGGCCCATGATGATCGCGGTGCTGATGGTGACGGGCCGGAGGAGGGGCATGATGATTCTGGTGTAAACCTGCAATTCCGTCGCCCCGTCGATCCGCGCCGCCTCACGCAATTCGCTCGATATGGTCGCCATGCCGGCGATGTACATGGCCATGGCAAAGCCGGTTAGCTGCCAGGCCGCCGCGATCACCACGGGAATGAGGGCGACCGGAATGCCCAGCTTAATCGACATGTGGCTGACGGGCGGAAAAACGTGGCCGAGAAAATCGTTCAGCGAAAAAAGGACGGAAGGATCCGTGGTCCAGCCGGGCTTCAGGGGAGGACCACCAAACGCTGCGATCAAACGGTTGATGCCGAGCCCCTCGAACAACAGGTTGATGCCGGTTTCGGGATTGAAGATCCATCGCCATGCGATTCCGGTGACAATGAACGACAGGGCGTACGGAAAGAGGAAGATGTTGCGCAAGAAGGTGTGCCCGACCAGTTTGCGATCCAGAAGCATGGCCAG
Source organism: Chthoniobacterales bacterium (assembly GCA_036401335.1). Taxonomy (GTDB): domain Bacteria; phylum Verrucomicrobiota; class Verrucomicrobiia; order Chthoniobacterales; family JAFAMB01; genus DASWVC01. The sequence continues at coordinate 37,946 of DASWVC010000218.1, read as the reverse complement.
AACCAACCCAAGCCCGATTGAGCTGGTCAGAAAGAGCGTGGTGAACACGAACACATTGCGCAGGTTGGCGTGCCAGCGCGGCATGGCAAACATCTGCTGGTAGGTCAGCCCGAACGGCTGGCGCAAATTCAAATCCATGCGGAGCGTGCCCCATTTTGAGAGGGAGATCCAGACGGTGATCCCGATAAACACGTACACGAAAACGATGCTCGCGATCATCGTTGGGGTAAGGATCAACGGGGGAAGTGCGCTTTGATCCAGCCACCGCCGCCGGCGCGGCCGGGTCACCGGATCGACCGGGGCAACCATGGGCACCTTTCTTGAAAATGGTATCCCGGCGGCGCCTAGTCCCCCCGCAAGGCCGGTGCTCAATTTCGATTTCATGGCATTGTGGCACCCCTATTCCAGGTGAGGCCAACCGGCCGTCCCGGTTCGGGCAAGGCCCCCGTTTTCCGGGAGCCCCAATTGGCGAGGCAACGACTCGATGTGCCGGATTCGGTCGTCCCCCTGCTACTTCGACATTTCGGCTTCACTGGAAGCCTGGGCCAAAGCTTTCACAAATGCATCGGTGTTTTTGTCGACGACAAAGGTGGTGATGGCGTCGTTCAAGGCTTGTTGGAAGGCGGCCGGGGCAGCCTCGCCGTGGACGCAGCTCGGAAGTAACGCGTCCTTTGAAAACGAGTCCATCGACCAATTGTGGTAGGCGCCAAATTTAGTTTTGTCGACATCCGTCCGTGCCGGGATGGAACCTTTAAGCGGATTGAAGGCTTCCTGAGCCTCCTTGCTGCCGCAGGATTTCAACCAGGCTTCACACGCTTCCCTGTGCGGCGCTCCTTTGGCGAGGGTGAAACCGTCCGCAACGATGATAAACGAACCATCCGTGCCGGGATGACTAACCCACCCAAAGTCTTCGTTGTCTTTCATCTTGGCTTTCGCAAACTCGCCGTAAGTCCAATCGCCCATTGACGTAAACGCGCACCTGCCCTCCATAACTGCCTTGACCGCCTGATCCCAGGTTAGCGCGGAATGGTCGGTGTTCTGGTAGCCGAGTATTTTCAGGTAAGTCTCGGCCGCTTGCTTCACCTTCGGATCGTCCCAAACCATTTTCCCGCTGAACAGGTCAGCCCACCCCTGAGGTCCGACCGTCCCGAGCAACGTGTTCTCGAAAAGCTCGGCGGTGGCCCAAATTCCGGAGTCGCCGACCGCGACGGGTGTGACACCCGCCGCTTTCAGCTTGTCGGCGGCTGCAAAGAATTGCTCGAACGTCATTTTGCCGCCCGCCGTGATCCCGTTTTTTTCGAGGACTTTCTTGTTGTACCAAAGGACGTTGCCGCGATGAACGCCGGCCAGGACTGCATAGGTCTTGCCATCTTTGGTCAGGAGATCGATGAGGCCTTTCGGAACCACTTTGTTCCACCCCTCACTCTGGTAAAGCGCGGTGATCGGTTCGCAGTAATTTGCCGGCACGTATTGGCCGAGCAATTCCAGCCCGGGATGGGTCTGCCAGCTGTCTGGCGGATTGCCGCCGGCCAGCCGCGCCTGGAGAACCGGGCGGGCAGCGGAGCCGCCGCCACCCGCGACGGTGGCGTTGATTATCTCAACGCCTGGATTCACTTTTTTGTAGATCTGGAAAAGTGCATCCAGCGCGGCCGCTTCTCCGCCGGAAGTCCACCAGGAAAAAACTTCCAGTTTCTGCTCGGCCGCAAATGAAACGACCGGCATCTGGGCAAAGAGCAGCAGCGCAAGCCCGGCAAGGGGGGTACAGAGGGGAGTTTTCATGTTGTAGGTACGGGGTTAGGTCAGGGGGTAGTACGGAAGCATTCGCTCATGCAAAAATAACTTTGTCGAGCGCAACCAGGAAGAAGTAATCGCCCCACATCACGCTTTCATCGACGCCTAGTCCTTTGCGTTCATGGTAGGTCGCGTGTTTGAGGATTCCTTCCCAGCCGGGTGTTTCGTTTGCGAGAAAATCCGGGCTCAGCAACGTCTGAAGGATGGCGAACGCACGTTCCCGATAACGGACCGCCGCTGGCGCTTCGACCACGTTTTCTGCGAGTTCGAGCAACCCCGCGGCCGCGATGGCAGCCGCCGAGCTTTCGTACGGACGGCGCGGAACCGGTTCTTCCCAGTCGTTGGGCGGGATCCCGTGAGCCGGCGTACGGTCAATGTAAAAATCTGCACAATGCCGGGCGGTGTCGAGGAACCGTGCATCGCCCGTGAACCGGTAGGCCGTGGTGAAACCGGACAGGGCCCAAGCTTGGCCACGGGCCCAACTGGAATCGTGGCGCCACCCTTGGTGAGTGGTCTGCCGGATAAATTCTCCGGTTTGAAGGTTGAACAAGCCTTCGTGCGCCGTGCTGCCGTCCCCGCGGACCAGAAAACGCCTCGTCGTCAGGCAGTGATCGCTGGCGATCTGCTGCAGCCTTTCATCGTTGGTCGCCTGGGCTGCGTAAAAGATGATGCCGACGTTCATCATAATGTCGATGAACAGGCTTTCCGGGGCGATGAACGACCGCAGGTAGCGCCCGGCAGGCTGGAAACGCAGGGCTAACGTCCGGCCGGCGTCGATTACCACCTGGTTCTTGGCCGGGTCACCGGTCAATTCGTACCAGACCTTCCAGGTCGGCAGAAACAAAAAGCCAAGGTCGTGAACGTGCCGGTCCATTTTCCGAGGTTCAATCAACTTGGAATAATGCTCAGCCTGTTCCCGCCACCACGGGTCCTGCTCGTGTCGGGAAACGATCCACAACATTCCCCCGAGAAAACCTTCGCCCCAGTTGGTCCAGGCCTCCGCCGAATGCTTCCATTTGCCATTCTGGGTGTACAACGGGAAATAGCCGGGGTGGGCCGTGACGAGGCGACGCAGCTGCCTCCCGGAAAACTCGAGCGCGGCGCGGGCCCGTGGCTGCATCGGCACCGTGGGTGAATCGGTCACGCCTGGGTCTCGTGGACCCTGGCCCACCAGGACGTCCTGGGCCCAAGGTGAAGTTGAATCGTTTTGAGCTCGGTGAATTCTTCAAGCGCAAAGCGACCGAGTTCGCGGCCCTGGCCGCTCTCTTTGTACCCCCCAAAAGGGAGTTCCGGGTAACCGTCCATAAACGTGTTCACCCACACCGTTCCCGCCCGGACACGGCGGCTCACCGACAAGGCGGTATCGAAATCACGGGTCCACACCCCGGCCGACAACCCGTACCTGGTGCCATTGGCGATTTCCAGGGCTTGATCCACGTTCTCGAATTCAAGAACGGAAAGGACCGGGCCAAAGATTTCATCTTTGGCAATCGCCATCTCCGGGCGTACCCCGTCGAAAATGGTGGTCTCAACGAACCGCCCGTTCAAGATCGGGAGTGATTTCCCGCCCAGCCGCAGGTTCGCGCCCGCGCTTCGACCCTGGTCAATGTAACCCAGGATTTTGGCAAACTGCGGCTCATTGATGATCGCTCCAATCTTGGTTTTCTCGTCAAGCGGATCCCCGACCGGCACCCGGCGCGCGCGTTCGACGAGCTGGCTGACAAATTCCCCGGCCACCGGGCGCTGGACCAGCAGGCGACTGCCGCTGTTGCAGCATTCACCCATGTTGAAGCAGATCCCGAACACCACCGCATCGAGGGCGGCCTCGAGGTCGGCATCGGCAAAAATGATTTGGGGATTCTTGCCGCCCAACTCCAGCGCAACCTTCTTCAAGTTTCCGCGCGAGGCGTTCACGACGGCTTTGCCGACCTCGGTAGAGCCGGTGAACGACATTATGTCGACGCCGGGATGCGCGCTAAGCCGGGCGCCGGCCGGGTCGCCGAATCCGCTTACCACGTTAACCACGCCGTCGGGCAGGCCGGCGTCGGCCAAAATCCCAGCCAGCTGCAGCGTCGTGCCCGGCGTCAGTTCGCTCGGTTTCACGACGCACGTGCAACCGGCCGCGAGGGCGAACGGGAGCTTTTGGCTAATGATTAATAATGGAAAATTCCAGGGCGTGATCATCCCGATCACGCCGACCGGTTCGCGGACCACCAAGCCGAGCATGGCCGCGCCGAGTGCATTGTAAGTGTCGCCGTGGAGGGTCCGGCAAAGCGCGGCCGCATACTCCCAAAGGCCGGCTGCCCAGTCGACCTCGTCGCGAGCCTGGGTGATCGGTTTGCCGCTTTCCAGCGTCTCGACCAGGGCAAGCTGCTCCTTTTGCGCGCGGATCAGCCCGGCTGCTTTCAGCAGGCATTGCCCACGCTCAGCCCCGGAACTGTGGGGCCACGGGCCGCGGTCGAACGCCGCGCGGGCTGCCTCTACGGCGGCGTCGACGTCGGCACCGTCAGCCCTGGCGTACTCTCCAACCAGGGTGCCGTGCGCTGGACTCTCGCGGGCGAAGCGTTTTCCGGACCGGGCAGAAACCTCTTTTCCACCGATCCACAATTGGTACTGAAAGGGGGTTGCAGGAAGCATAAACTAGTGACCTCTGAAGGAAGGGGAACGTTTTTCGCGGAATGCGGCCAACCCTTCCCGGGCGTCGTCGCTGAACGCGTTGACCGCGGCTGCGAGGGATTCGAGGGTTTCGGCCGAGGGGCTGGACAGCAGTTGTTTCGCCGTCTGCACTGCCACCGGTGCGTTGGCCGCCACCTGCGCCGCAATCACGGCCACCCGATGCTGCAGCGAAGCAGCCGGCACCACCTCGTTCACGAGGCCCCAACGTTCCGCCACGCCGGCATCGACCTGTTCCCCGGTGAAGACCATTTGTTTCGCACGGCCGCCGCCGATCAGTTTCGGAAGACGGCCGGTGCCGCCCCAGCCGGGTACGGTGCCGAGCTTAACCTCGGGCATCGCGAACCGGGCTGAATCCGCTGCAACCCGTAAATCGCAGGCCAGGGCAAGTTCCAGGCCGCCACCCATGGCGTAACCCTGGATCGCACAGATCACGGGTTGGCGCGCCTGCTCCAGGCGGTCGAGCACCCGGTGCCCTCGACGAACCCAGTCCGACCACATGCTCAGGGCGGAAAGCTTTGACCAGGCCAGAACGTCTGCACCGACACAGAAGGCCTTCGGTCCTGCCGCCTCCAGGACAATGACCCGGACCGCGGGGGATTTTTCCGCCTCCGCCACTGCCTCCTCCAGACCCGCCAGCATGTCCGGGTCGAGCGCGTTTAACTTTTCCGGCCGGTTCAGCGAAATTCGGCCCAGGGTCCCTTCCACCGCGAAGCTTACCTTGCCGGTCATGGTGCTTCTCCTGCGGCCATCTGTCGGGCGAGCTTTTCCGCAGCCCGGTAGACGAGGGCAGCCAGGGTTAAAGTCGGGTTAATGCCGGGGCAGGTGGGGAACACGGCCCCGCTGTAAACATAAAGCCCGGGAGTGTCGTGCACCCGAAGGTCGGCGTTCACCACGGTTTTTCCCGGGTCATCACCCATCCGGGCCCCTCCGAAATCGTGGCTGCTGCCCACGCCGGTAAACCGGTCGCCCCGCCAGGTTCTGGTTGCGCCCATCAAGCGCAGGATCTCTTCGGCTTTGGTTTCCATCCAATCGGAAAGCCGGTGTTCATTTTCACGGAGGTCGTACGTGATTCTGAGCACCGGAAGCCCGAGGCCGCTCCGGTCGCGGTGGTGCGGGTCAAGTTCAAGACAATTCGCGGCGTAGGAAAGCGTGTCCGGCTGGATGCGAACGACGCCGAAATGCTGCCATTGCCGCAGGTGCTCTTTGTACGGTTTACCCCAGCGCTGGACGTCGGGCGGCAACGCCTCCCGGCTGATCTGAATGGGAAGGAACTGCTGTTCGGCGCCTAAGGTTGCGCCCCCGATGAACCCGTGCCGGACCGGATCGAACTCCGGGCGGAAGAAATCATCCAGCACTAGGCCCTGGGCAGCCGGCCCGGTGTGGCGGTTGAAGGTAACCCCAGGCACGTAGCCGTCCACGTGGGCAAACATTTTCGTCATAAAATGTTTGCCCAGTTGCCCGCGATTGTTGCCCAGACCCTCGGGATGCCGGGCATCCCCGGAAAGGAACAACAGGCGGACGTTCTCAAACGTGTAGGCGCTCAGGATCACGGCCCGCGCCTTTTGCAAGCGCCGCCGGCCCAGTGGATCCACGTATTCAGCGCCACTCACCCGGCCATCGCCGTCCGTGACAATCCGGATCACCCGGCACTGGGTGCGCAGATCAAGGTTTCCCGTTGCGAGGGCCTCCGGAATGCAGGTGAGGGAGGGATCCCATTTGTCTCCCGTGATTGAGCCGAAGCCGTTGCTCCAGGCGCTGTAAGTGGCCGCCGGTCGTCCACGGTAAGGTACCGTGTTGACTCCGACCGGCACAGGGTGAGCATGCAACCCCATCTGCCCGGTGGCGTTTCTGAAATATTCGCCCAGCCGGAAAGGGCGCATGGGAGGCATCGGGAACGGTTTGCTCCGCGGGAGCAAAGCGTCGGCATCATCCCCGGCAACGCCGATCTCGTGTTCCAGCAAGGTGTAGTAAGGCTCGAGTTGTTCGTAAGTCAGCGGCCAATCTGCCAGGGTGCATTCCGCCGGCAGCACCCCTAAACCCCACCGCTCCTTCACGTGGCTCCGCATTCGAAAGTGATGCGGGTGAAACCGCCGCAACCACGCACCGTAATGGATAACCGATCCACCGACGCCGTTCATCATCCGACCCAAGGAAAACGTCGCTTCCCGCGTCGGCTCACCCGGGTTGGTGCGCCATCGCGGCACCTCGCTCAGGAATTTCGGGCCCATGCTGGCCCGACAGTAATAGGCTGCCCCAAGTTCATCGGGCAGGTAATCACATTCGGTCCGGAATGGGCCGGGTTCGAGTGCCACCACCTTAAGGCCGGCCCGAGCGAACAACGGCGCGACGAGCGAGCCCATCGCACCCGCACCCACCAGCAGCACGTCGGCTTCGCTTGCCGGTTCGGCCGTCCCGCGCTGCGGGTCATACCCGGCCAGAGGTTTGCGGTGCCGCCTTGGAGGATTCAGGTCGGCCAACGACCGGATCTCACCACCTTTGTCCACTGGTTTGTCAGTCAGGTTTTCTTCAGCGCTGTTCTCGAGAAAAACGCCGGGATGACGAAGAAAACGCCAGCCCGCCTTGTCGCGGTTTCCCCCATAAATGGGATCAGCAAACAAACCTTCCTGGAGGTGAGATCGCGCCAGTTCAAAAAACGCTTTTGCTTCGATTGCACGGAAGTTGGCAGCCGAACCATCCTCCATGGCCCGGATCAAGGTTTGCTGCTGGGCGGAGTCTGCCTCGGCAAAGGGTTTGCCAAACCGATCGACCGCTTCCGCATCCATGGCCCATACCCCGAGGCGGTACGTTTCAAGGTGTTTGGAGCAGGGACCGCCCAAAGCACGATCAAGGTAAGCAAGCACCCCGATCGCGGCCGCGCCGGGACCACTTTCGTCCGCCGGGAACAATTGGTCGAAAAATGCAGCCAGCGTTGCGGCCTGGGCCGGGTTAAGCACGGTCGGGGTGTCCGTGAAAGCCTGAGGTCGCGTGTTCATGTCCGGGGGAGCGGGGGCTAAACGGGTGGACGAAGCTGCAGGCCGAACGGCTCCGGTTGAAAAATGCGCGCGTCCATGGTCTTCAAGGTTTCGTTCACGCGCAACGGGATTTCCGCTTGATCCAGGACGTCGCGGTTCAAGTCCACCCCCGGAGCGATTTCAATCACCGTTAAACCTTCCGGTTCAAGTCGCAGGACGCACCGTTCGGTGATGTACAACACTTTCTGGTTAAGTTGCCGCGCCCGCCGGCCGCTGAACGTCACGTGTTCGACCTCGGCCACGAACTTGCGGTTCTTGCCTTCTTTCACGATCTGCAACCGGCCGTTTTCCACGCGCACGTCAAGGCCTCCTGCCGTGTAGTAGCCGCAAAAAAGCAGGGCCCGCGCAGTCGAGGTGATGTCAATGAACCCTCCGCAACCAGCCGTTACATGCGGGCGCAGGCCCAGGCGCGACACGTTGACGTTGCCCTGCTGATCGACCTGCAGAAAGGAAAGGCAACTGCGGTCAAACCCGGCTCCCTGGAAATAGGTGAATTGATCCGGCGACGGCACGATGGCGTCGGCGTTCGAGGCACATCCGAAAGCAAAGCCCAGCAGCGGCATGCCGCCAACGGCGCCTTGCTCGATGACCCAGCTGACCTCGCCGTGGAGCCCTTCTTCCAGCAGGATGCGTGGAACCAGCGCGCAGAGGCCGAAACCGAGATTGACCACGTCGTCCTCGCAGAGTTCCAGGGCCGCGCGCCGGGCAATGATTTTGTCCACGCCCCATTCGACCGGCTTAAAATCCCACAAGGGTCGGAACACTTCGCCGCTGATGGCCGGATTGTACGGGGTCTGGGTGGTCTGCTGCTGGTCAGGGTCGACAACGATGTAATCCACCAGCACACCGGGAACCCGAACCTGCTGGGGCCGCAGGGTTCCGAAAGCCGTCAGCCGTTTCACCTGCGCGATAACGATGCCTCCCTGGTTGCGAGCGGCCAGGGCCTGGTCGAACGCCCCCAGGTAAGCGCCTTCGTGCTCCATCGTGAGGTTGCCGCGCTCATCGGCCGTGGTCGCACGAACGATGGCGACGCCCGGCGGAATCGACGGGAAAAATAACCATTCGTCCCCTTCAAAATGTACGATACGAACAATCTCCTCCGTGGACCGCTTGTTCATGCGGCCGCCTTGCCGGCGGGGATCCACAAACGTGTCCAGACCCACTTTCGTCAGCACACCCGGTCGGCCCGCGGCGGACTCACGGTGCATGTGAAAGAGAATGCCGCTCGGCACATTGTAAGCCTCCACTTCCTCATTGACGATCATTTGCCAGATCTTGGGGCTGGGCAGGGAAGAGGGGCCGCTCGGGAACGATCCGGCCACGACCCGTTTAAGAAGGCCCGGTTGCGCCAGGTGATCTATCCCGGGGATGCCGTACATGTCCCCGGCTGCAATCGGGTGGATCGCCGTGAGGCCGCGCGGCCGGCCTTCCTTGGCGAAGTGTTCCCCGATGGCCCGTAACGCGGCGTCCGGACAGCCCAGACCGCTTGAGGAACTGACCGTCACTACCGCACCGTCAGCAACCAAGCGGCCGACGTCCCCCATCGAAACGATTTTGGACCTCCGCATGAGAAAGGGCCTGGACTAGCCGGGAGCCACCGGGGTTCGCTGGCCGGTCTTGCTCGATTCGAGAACCGCCAGCGCCACCGCGAGTGAACGAAGGCCGTCGACCCCCGTGGCGGCCGGTTCGGTGCCGCTGCGGACCGCCGCGTTGAAGTGACGAACGGCGTAGGTGTACAAGTCTTCGGGAGGGTCCAACTGGATTTCAGTTGTTTCGTCGCCATGTCGCAGCGTCACTCGACCGCGCGGTTCCTGGGTCATGACGTCTGTGGCGAAGAGGGAACCCTCGGTCCCGTGAACTTCCAGGCCGGTGGGGGCATGGCCGATTGTAAAAGCATCGTGAAACTGCGCCAGGACGCCCCCTTGAAAGTGCATCACGCCCATCACGGCATCCTCCACCGTGCCCTCGCCGAGGCCTTGCCGGGCCGAACGCGCGATGACGTCTTCCACCTCCAGCCCAAGGACGAACCGGAGCGTGTCAGCGTCGTGGACCGTGATGTCAAGGATCACCCCGGCCCCTGCGTCGGGCCGCTTTAAACGCCAGCCCTGGAGGCGGGGTGGGAGGTAGACCGCGTGGAAAACCCGGGCGGCCAGCGGTTTGCCAATGCGCCCGTCCCTGATCAGTTTGCGCAGGGTGCGGTGCGTGACCGCGCACCGCAGGTGGTGGTTGGTCCCGAACACCACGTTGGCCGCTTCCGCCGCCTCAAGCATGCGTCGGGCGTCACCCAAGGAAAGCGCGAGCGGTTTTTCGCACAAGATGTGTTTGCCGGCCTTTGCTGCGGCCAGTGCCTGGTCGCGGTGCAACTCGTTGGTGGTGCTTATGTAAACCACGTCGACGTCCGGATCGCGCAGAAGTTCGTCCAGGTCGTGGAAGGGCTTCGGGATGCCGTTTTCTGCCGCGTACGTCTGCGCGCGCGCCGGGTCACTGCTGAAAACCGCCGCCACCCGGCTGTCAGGTTGCGCGTTGATGGCTTTGATCACGCGGGTCCGGGCGATGTCGCTCGCCCCGATCAAGGCCCATTGAAGCATGCTTTCTCGGCTCATAATTTTTCGATCCCTCGTTTCTCGCCGGCTCGATTCTCAGGTCCTCCCGAGCTTCCGTCGGCCCGAACGGAGCAGGGGACTAGGCCCCCGGCAGCAAGCCCGCAGGAGTCGCGGACGACCAATTGTGGTTCGAAAATTCGCGTTTGGACGGGAAGGTCAGGCTTTTGGATCCTCCGCAGCAGCAGTTCTGCCGCCGCTTCGCCGAGTTGACGCGGGAAAGTGTCGACCGTCGTCAATCCCGGCAGGCTCTGCGCGGCTTCGGGGATGTTGTTGAACCCGACAATCCCAAAGTCGGGGCCCGGCTTCCGGCCGGAATGTTGGACCGCCTCCATCGCGCCGAGTGCCACCACGTCGTTGAAACAGAGGGCAGCCGACGGGGGATCATCCGTTTTCAGGATTTTTTTCATGCCGTCGTAACCGCCGCGCCGGTTTGGCGCCGAAGGGACGACCAGGAGGGAGTCTAACGTGAGTTGCAGGCGGGAAAACGCCTTTTCGTAACCTCGCAGGCGTTCCGCGCGGGTGGAAATTTTAGGATCGCCTCCGAGAAAGGCGATGCGGCGATGCCCGATGCGGTAGAGATGCCCGATGGCAAGTTCCGCCCCGTACGCGTTGTCAACCCCGACGTAGTCCAGCCCGGGAACGCGCCGCGCGAAAGCAACCGCTGGCGAGTGTCCCCGGAAGTTGTCCTGTTCCTCGAAGGAGGCATCTCCGGCTGCCGGACAGATTAAAACGCCGTCTGCGGGAAATTCCCGCATGGTCCGCAGAAGCCGTTTTTCCTTGGCCCGATCTTCGGAGGTGTTCCCCAAGAGGGCAACGAAGCCGGCCGCGGCCAACCGATCCTCGATGGCCACAATGACCTCGGCAAAGAACGGGTTGGTAATGTCGGAGACAATCAACCCCACGGCATGCGATTGCCGCATGCGCAAGCTGGCCGCGCCCCGGTGGTAAACGTACCCGAGTCTTTTGGCCGATTGCAGGACGCGTTGGCGGGTGGTCGCGGCAACGGTGGGAACTTCGCGAATGACCAATGATGCCGTCGCCCGCGAGACGCCGGCGTCGGCCGCGACGTCAAGCAGGGTAACGCGCGGCCGGTAGGCGGTCTTCACCGGAAACGGGGGAGCTGCCTCGGGAAGGGGTTTGCGAAGGTCAACCATTGGCAGGGCAGGATAGATCGATCTAAGTTAGGCTTAATTTAATCCTGTCTCGGCGACAAGAACTTATCGTTTTTTTGTTGATCCACGCCAGAATCGCCTAAAACTCCGGCTGTTTACCGCGTCGTCGCATGCTTCCACCCTGAACTTCGTTGTCTTAGCGCCATTCCCCATTGCCTTTCTCCACCCGTTCTACCCGTCCTGTTCACCCAGCACCAACTCCGGAAAGTGCTGCCGGACAAATGCCCGGACCTCTTCACCGCGGGTAAGAGACTCGTTCAACAGCGTTTCCAACGCGCGCTGGCAGTCTCCCCGGCTTAGCTGGCGAACCGCTTCCTTGACCATTGGCACGCTCCCGGGAGCAACGCTAAGGGAGGTCAGCCCCGCGCCCACCAGGATGGGGATGGCTTCCGGGTCTGCAGCCAGTTCGCCGCACACTGAAACGGGCACGCCAGCGGCCGCTCCCTCCGTCGCGACCCGGTGCAGAACTCGGACCAGGGCCGGGTGTAGGCCGTCCTGGTACTCCCGGAGGCTGGGGTGCCCACGCTCCGCGGCAAGCACGTATTGGGTAAGGTCGTTGGTGCCGATGCTAAACAAAGGGACGTTGGCAGCAAGACTGGCCAGCAACACCGCGGAACTCGGCGTTTCGACCATGGCGCCGGCCGTCACCGGCCAGCGATGGTCAGCGCCACGGCTAACCAGGTTCTCGTGCGCCCGGGCTAGCTCGCCGGCAACGATCCTTAGCTCGTGCCCGTCTGTGACCATCGGCACCAGCAGATTCACGTTGCGACGATGGGCCAAGCGGAGCAAAGCCCGCAGGTGACTGCCCAGAAATCCTCGGTGTTGCAGCAGCAACCGGATGCCGCGCACACCCAGGAACGGGTTCGCCTCCGGAGGACCGGACAGAAAAGAAAGCGGTTTATCTCCGCCGATATCCAGCAGCCGCACGGTGACCGGACGATCATCCCACGAAGCCAGCGCTTCGGACCACAAAGCGAGCTGGGCGTCTTCGCCCGGCTCCGCAGCGAACTCCTGGAAAAGGATTTCCGTCCGAAACAGGCCGATGCCTTCGGCTCCAGCCAGCGCGGCTTTCTCAACCTCGGCCGCGGTGCCGACATTGGCTTGCACGGTCACGCCGATGCCATCGCGCGTGACTGCGGTTTCTTTAGCCCGGACCGACCGGCTTGCGCGCACACGGGTTTCGCGAACCTGCCGTTCTCGCAGGTCCGCCGTAACGTCCGGCGGGGGATCAAACCAGAGTTCTCCGGTGCGACCGTCAAACGCCAGGAATCCGGCCGTGCGCAGCCGGTCGGCGTGAAGGCGGGCGGTGCCGAGGCAGGGGATGCCGGCTGACCGGGCGAGAATGGCGCCATGGGCATTGGGGCCCCCTGCGAACTGGATGATTCCCTGCAGGTACGGGCTTCGCACCTGGTCGAACATCGACGGGCTCAGTTCCTCGCAGACCAGGATGAAAGGGTGGTCGGGCAAGACCGGGCTTGCCGTAGCACCCGCGAACCCGGGCATGCGCTGCAGGACAAGTTCGCCGGCGTCTCGGAAATCGGCTGCTCGCTGGCGAAGGTAAGGATCGGCCGCCGCGGCTTGGTGCCGGGCCACTTCATCGGTGACTTCCAGCCAGGCTGCCGCGGCGGAATGCCGCTGCTCACGAATGAGTTTCCGGGCGCGCTCACGAATGCTTCGGTCCTCGAGGATCAACCGTTGGGTCCACAACAGGGAAGCCAGGTTTTCGGAGGCGGCACGTTCGCCGGCAGCCTCGGCCCGCGCCTGCAATAAGGCGACCGCACCGTCCAAGGCATCCGCCAGCACGGCGAGCTGAACCGAAACGTCTTCCTCCGGGACGGCGGCCTCCGAAACCATGCGGCGCACCCCTTCCACGACAAACGGACGACCCAGGGCCGTCCCTGCCGCGATGGGAACCGGACCTGCAGTGCCTGCGGAAGACCTCGCCGCGATCTGGGTTGAAGCGTCGTCTCCGAAACGGCGCTCCGCCAATTCACGGATCTGCGCCAAGGCCTTTGCAGCGTCTCGACCGGAAACGGTGAATCGCGCCAGGTGACCCCGGCGGAGTTGCAGGCGGGAAATCTCCACGAGGCTGTCGGCCTGGACCCTTCCCCCGCCCATCGTCGCATTCTCCAGGGTAACCTGGACATCAAGCGCCGACAGGACGGCCAAAAGCCGGCTCACCGGTCGAAGGTGGAGGCCGTGTGGGTTAGTGATTTCCACCTCCAGAACCTCTTCCGGACGGTCTGGCACACGGAGAGGCGCCGGGCCGGCGGCATCGATTCGTTCGCCGTTCAGTTGCTCCTCTTTGGGCTCCAGGCTGCGTCGGGCGGCTTCGGTGACGGTTTCCAGGGAAGACCCGGCCTGGGCCTGAATGCCGGCGGCCACCGCCCCTTCCACCAAGGGGGCAGCGCAAAGCCGCACTGCCGGCCGTGAGTCGAACAGGTCGAGGGCGGTTTCGGCGGAAAGAACGGCGCTTCCCATGTCCATCAGCACCAGGACCCCGTCGGTCGTCCGCAGGCCTTGGATCGCGCTCTGGATGTCGAGTGCATCCGTGCCAAGCTCGGCCCGGCCTTCACCAACGCCGCCGGCCGCCGCGATCGGGAGTTCCGAGCCAACCGTTCGCCGCACTAGATCGGTTGCAGCATCGGCCAGCGCGCGGCTGTGAGAAACGAGCACAAGCCCAACCATCACCCAATCCTCTCCCTTGCCATCGGCGACGCTTTCCCCTTCATGACGCGAGGCTCTGCGCCAGCGCCGAGAACAGGTAGGCGACTGAGGTGGCACCCGGGTCCTGGTGCCCCTGGCTGCGTTCGCCGAGGTAGCTGGCACGCCCTTTGCGCGCCTGCAGCGGAGTCGTCGACCGTGCTTTCGCTTCGGCAAGCACGGCCACCTCGGTCAACGCAGCCTGCGTCAAAGGGCCTTCACCGGCCAGTTCCTGCAGGCGTTTGACCGCCGGTTCCAGGGCATCGACCATCGTCTTGTCGCCCACCATCGCCTTGCCGCGCTGCATCACGCCCACACGTCCCATCTCGAGAGCGGCGGCAAACTCGGCGCCGCTGACCTCGGTCTTGCCCGCAAGACCAGCGCCGGCTTGCAGAAAAAACGTCCCGTAAAGCGGCCCGCTGGCGCCGCCGACCGAGCCGATCAGCGTCATTGCCGTGGTCTTGAAGACTTCGCCCAGATCCCGGTCCTGCAGGCCAGGGCACTTTACGAGCACCGCTTGAAAGCCGCGGTTCATGTTGGCCCCGTGATCCGCATCCCCGATGGCGGCATCAAGGGCGGTAAGTTCATCCTTCTTTTCGATCAGGATCTGGGCAAAGTGCCCCAGCCAGCGCAGGACAAAGGCGGTGGTGATGCTCGCGGCCATGGCTTGGTGATCCGGTCGTGAATGCGGTTTGCTTCAGCAACCCCAGCGCAGCGCCGGCGTGTGAACGGGCGCATCCCAAAGGCGTTTCAGTTCGTCGTCCATGCGCAGCACGGTTAACGAGGTTCCCGCCATCTCCAGGCTGGTGATGTATGGACCCACCAGGCATCGCGCGACCGTGACGCCGCGATCTTGCAAGAGCCGGTGCGCTTCTCGGAAAACGACAAACAGCTCCAGAAGTGGAGTGCCACCCATCCCGTTGACAAACAACAGGACCTCGGCGCCGCGGCCCGGCGCCAATTCTTCCAGGATGGGCGTCAGGAGAAGGGCCGTTACCTCGTCAGCCGATCTTAGCTTCATCCGTTCCCGTCCCGGTTCGCCATGGATGCCGATGCCAAGCTCCATCTCGTCATCGCCCAGCTCAAACGTCGGCCTGCCGACATGGGGCACCGTACAGGAAGTTAAAGCCATGCCCATGCTGCGGGAGTTCCCGTTTACGCGGCGGCAGAGCTCGGCGACCTCCCTCAGGGACCCGCCAGCCTCAGCGGCGGCTCCGCAAACCTTTTCGGCGAGCACCGTCGTCCCAACGCCGCGGCGACCTGCGGTGTAGAGGCTGTCTTTTACGGCCACGTCGTCGTCGATCACCACTGCTTCTACCTCGATGCCTTCGGTCCGCGCCAGTTCTGCCGCCATTTCGAAATTAAGGACATCGCCGGTGTAATTCTTGACAATGTGAAGCACGCCTTTCCCTCCCTCGACGGCTTTGGTAGCTTCCAGCATCTGGTCCGGGGTGGGACTCGTGAAAACCGCTCCCGGGCAAGCGGCATCCAGCATGCCCCGGCCCACAAAGCCCCCGTGCAAGGGTTCGTGGCCGCTGCCTCCGCCGGAGATGAGAGCCGTTTTGCCCCGGAATGACCCCCCGACCCGCACCAGGTAGTTGGGATGGTGATGCGCACAGAGGAGCTCAGAATAGGCGGCAGCCAAGCCGTCCATCGCTTCCGTCACCAGCGTTTCCGGGGAATTGATCAGCTTTTTCAAGGAAGGAAAGGGAGCCTTACCAGCCCACTCAACACCAATGGGGGGGCGTCGACAACCCCCGACGCCTCGGCGCGCCTTTTACTTTACGATGGTGACGGGGGTTCCAAGGGAAACGTTGCTGAAGTAAATCTGGGCCATCCGGCCAGGCATGCGGATGCAGCCGTGGGAAGCGGGATACCCGGGCAAGTAACCTTCGTGCATCCCGACGCCTCCGGTAATCCTCATGAAGAAGGGCATCGGCGCGCCTTTGAAAACGGCCCCGGGAGGTTTGGGATCTTTGCCGGCCTCGACGTTGCTCTGGACGACGTTGCCGGCGCCGTCGACGTAATCGCCGTAAAGGTTTGAAGCGTGATCCTTGTCTTTCTGCATGATCTTGTACTTGCCGGCCGGGGTGTCGTGGCCTTCACGGCCGGCGGAGACCTGCGAAACGCCGACCAGCTGATCCCCTTTATAAAAGTACGCCCGCTGTTCGCTCAGGTAGATGATGACGGAGGGTGGCCCCTGCACACCATCGCCATCCCAGTAGGAGATGGCATCGTAGTTCTCCGCAGGAGTCTGCACGGTCGCCAGCGGGCCGGTGGCCGGCAGGTACGACGTATTGGGGTTTGCCAGGCGTGCCTTCTCACCGCCGCCGCAGGCCGAAAGCAGGACCCCGAACAAGAGGACGGCAGATTGACGTACACGGAACATAAGCTTCGTAGGAGCGCTCTAGTAAACATAATATTCGGGAACGTCAAGCAATGGCAACGGTGAAAGCCGCCCTCGTCGGGTCAGGACTTCAGGCAGTTTCGTTGCCGTTAACGGCTTCGCTGCTATCTTAGCGTGCCACTTATGCCGACTTACGAGTACCGTTGCGAAAAGTGCGAACAGACTTTTGACGCCTTTCAGTCAATGAAGGATGCTGCGTACAAGATTTGTCCGAAAGAACATTGCCGACAGACGGAATGGGGCCAAGGACCGGTCAAACGGCTTCTCGGGACGGGAGCAGGTTTGATCTTCAAAGGGTCAGGTTTTTACAGCACGGATTACCGGAGCGCCAGCTACAAAGAAGCAGCTAAGAAAGAGTCGGCGAGCGGTTCCGGAAGTGAAGGCGGCAGCGATTCGGGGTCTAAGGCGGCCGAGGGTCAGCAGGGAGGTGCGAGCAAACCGGCCGAGACCAAGGCGAGCGACAGCAAACCGGCAAGTCCGACGGGAAAAGGCTGACCGCACTTCGGCCATGAACGG
Source organism: Chthoniobacterales bacterium (assembly GCA_036401335.1). Classification (GTDB taxonomy): domain Bacteria; phylum Verrucomicrobiota; class Verrucomicrobiia; order Chthoniobacterales; family JAFAMB01; genus DASWVC01. Next base: position 21,046 of record DASWVC010000218.1, on the reverse strand, counting down.
GCAACGCGTATGCTTCGGTTGACTCCTCGGGAGCAAGCAGCCATCCTGGCATTGTGTCTGGCCCTTTTAGCGGGAGCCATGGTACAGCACTTCCGAATCGCCAATAAACCGCCGCCGCAGATCGAAGGTAAGTAGAGCACCCATGCAGAAGTCGTTTAACGAAATTGTCGAACAAATCGTCGAACAGAACGGACGCTATGACAAAGAAGCGTACCAGTTCGTGAAGGAAGCCCTCGAGTTCACGATCAAGCAGCGCAAGCGTCCGCCAGCGGAAGGCAGCAACCACGTGGATGCCGCTGAACTGGTTGAAGGTTTTCGGCAGCTGGCGCTTAAGGAATTCGGGCCCATGGTGAGCACGGTGCTGGAGTATTGGCGGGTGCGATCGTCGGAGGACGTGGGGCGAATCGTGTTCGACCTGATTGGCGCAGGGGTGTTCGGCAAAACGGACTCCGACTCCCTGGGTGATTTCCGCAATGCCTTGAATTTTGAGGTGGCCTTTGTCCACCCATTCCAACCCTTGCGCGCGTCATCGACGTCCGAGAAGTAAGGGCGCCGAGGATCATGGAGTCACCAGAGCTGCGTTCGGCGCAATTTGCATTGGCGAACGGTGTCAACGTTCTGGCCGTCGAACAGCCAGGAACGGAAGCCGCCAGCATCCAGGTCTGGTGCCAGACCGGCAGCATCAACGAGGGCAGGTGGGTCGGAGCGGGCCTTACGCACCTGCTGGAACACATGTTGTTCAAAGGAACCGCCCGGCGCACCGCTGTACAAATCAGCGACGAGATCCACGAACATGGCGGGTACCTCAACGCGTACACGTCGTTCGATCGGACGGTTTTCTGGGTGGACTGCCCCCGATCCGCGGTTGGCCCCTCGCTCGAGGTGCTCGGCGACATGATCTTCCGGTCGACGATCGATCCGGGCGAATTAAACCGTGAAATGGACGTGATTCGCCGCGAGTTCGAAATGGGTTATGACGATCCGGACCGCACCCTGAGCCAGTTGACGTTTGCGACGGCGTTCAACCAGCACCCTTGCCGGTTCCCCGTTATTGGACTTCGCGAAATCTTCGATCGCATCGATCACGACGCGGTCATGGATTATTACCGGCGGCGTTACGTGCCAAACAACCTGTACGTCGTGGTGGTGGCGAACCTGCCGGCTGAACAGGTCCACGCGGAGGTGAACCGGGCGTTCGGGTTTGCGCCGGTCGCCCCGATCGGCTCGGAGGTATTGCCGGAGGAACCTCGTCAGATCGGACGCCGATCGGGTCTTCGCGCCTTTAACGCGGAACTGGCGTACTTTAACCTGGCGTTTCACATTCCGGCCTTGTTTCACCAGGACATGCCTGCGCTGGATGTCGCGTCGGTTATCCTCGGGGGCGGCATCAGCTCGGTGCTGTACAAACATTTGCGGGAAGAAAAGGGCTTGGTGTACGGCATCGGTGCTTTTTCGTACACGCCTGCGTTCCCTGGGCTGCTCACCATTTCGGGCACCTGCAGCGACCAGGCATTCGACTCGGTCGAGCCGGAGATCATGTCGGCGCTCAGCCGTTGGCAGAGGGACGGCCTGACCCAGAAACAACTGGATAAAGCCAAGCGGATGATCTGGGTCAACGCGATGGAACACCTGCAGACAGCCCGTGGGGTGGCCGCGGACGTAGGCCTGAACTGGTTGTACACGCGGAACGTGAATTTTAGCACGCGGTACCTGGAACAGGTTCGCGGCGTGACTGCCGACGAGGTTACGGAAGTGAGCAAGAGGTACCTGACGGATGACAACTTGTCCGTGGTGGGTCTCCGCCCGAAGGTGGGCGCTCCATCCTATCCCGCCGTTCGCCCGCGCGAGGCTGAAACCGAGTTGATCCGGGTCGGACCACAATTTCAGGTTCTGCTGATGCCCGATGACCGTTTGCCCCTGCTGTACGGGTCCGCGGTGTTCCGTGGCGGCGTGTTGGCGGAATCGCCCGCCCAGACGGGGTTGGCGCGTTTGCACTCCCAGTGCGCGGTGCGGGCAACCCGGGACCGAAGTGCGAACGCGTTGGCCGACGAGATCGAAGGGTTGGGGGGATCATTGTCCGGTGATTCAGGGTACAATTCCCTGCGTTTTGCGGTTAATACGTTGACGCAAGATGCGGACCGGTTGGTTGACCTCCTGTTCGACGTGATGACAAACCCGAGTTTTCCGCCCGAAATCATTGACCGGGAACGTGAAAGCCAAGTCGCGGCATTCCGGGCGGAGGAGGCTCAGCCTCACCTGGTTGCCCGCAACCTTCTGCGGAGTGTGGTCTATCGCAACCACCCCTACGGGCGCAACGTTCTCGGCACCCCGGAAGCCGTCAACGGCTTCGACCGGACCGAGCTCCAGGGCTTTCACCAGCAGCTTGTCGGCGGCGGTGAAGGCGTGCTGGCATTCCGTGGCGGCTTCGACCGGCGTCGGCTCATGGATCGCCTGGAGGCGGCGCTGGCGGGACGGCCTTTTGTCCCCATTCCAGCCGCCTCCGCTCCGGCTGTTCCGCCGCTGGAGCCGCAGACCATCATTCAGCACGAATCGCGCAATCAGGCAGTCGTTGCGTTCGGCTTCCTGGGCTGCTCGATGTTCGATCCCGATCGGGTTGGTTTTGAAATCCTGGACGAAGCCACTGGCGATTCCAGTTCCCGTTTTTTTATCCGGATTCGGGAAGAGCTTGGGTTGGCGTACACGGTCGGTACTTCGTTGTCGCTTGGATTTTCTTCCGGGTTGTTCACCGTCTACGCCGCAACCAGCCCCAAGGCCGTCGATACGGTCGTGGAAGTCTGCCGTGAACAACTGGCCGGGATTGGGCGGGACGGGCTTTCAGAGCGCGAATTCCAACGGGCAAAAACCCGGTTATCGGTCCAGCTCGCGTTCCAACGGCAGAACCTGGATGGCTACGCGCACGCGACTGCGCTCAACGTGCTTTACGGCCTCGGTCCCCATTTTCAAGAGGCGCGCCAGAAAGCCATCGAGCACGTCACGCCGGAACAGATTCAGGCCGTTTGCCATAAATATTTGATGGATAAACCATTCGTAACGGTGATCGTAAGGCCTTAAAGCTTCTTTCGTATGGCAGAATACCAGCACACGGTTACATCCGCGGGCGAAATGACCCAGCGGTTTATTGAGTTTGTTTTAATGCACGCGCAAAACGCCGCATTTATGCTCGGGCAGATCCCGCACCCGCAGACTGGCAAACCCGAGGTGAACCTGGAGATGGCTCAGCTCCTGATTGATCAACTGGTGATGATCCAGCAAAAAACGGCCGGCAACCTGAACTCGGACGAAGCCAGAATTCTTAACGGCACACTTTCGAACTTGCAGCTGGCCTTTGTCGAAGCAGCACGGAACCCGGTGGGAGAGGCCAGCGGGCGGGGCGATGTTTCGGAGATGGCGCCAGCGACGGATCCGGTGCGGCCGGCAGTACCCGAAGCGGCGACCAATCCGGCTCCTGCGCCGGCGCCGGAAGGCCAGTCGCGGAAGAAGTTTGTTAAGAGCTACGGGTCCTGACGAACGTGGTATGGTGAAGGGCAGCAGCTCCGCCTACCGGGCCAAGCCGGCTGCGGGGTTGTGCGTTACCTTTGTCCCGACGAACCTGTGTCGACTGTTTGTCTGATGGGTTAGCCAAGGGGCCGGACCGTCTTTTCATGGCCAAAACGTGTTCCGTCGATTCGGTTGAGATTGGTGGGCCAGAGCTCTGCTTTGTGCTTGGCCCCTGCGTGATCGAATCGGAACGCTTTCTCCGCTCGATTGCCCGCGACCTCGACGCGATCGCGCGCGAGTTGCAGGTGCCGTTCATTTTTAAAGCGTCCTACGACAAGGCCAACCGAAGCTCCGGGAAAACGTTCCGCGGCGTCGGCCTTGAAGCCGGCTGCGAACTTCTGGCCGGCGTTCGTGAGTTGATCGGCCGGCCGGTTACAACGGACATCCATTCCCCTGCGGAAGCTGAGTTTGCGGCACGGCACGTTGACCTGCTTCAGGTTCCGGCGTTTCTGTGCCGGCAAACCGACCTGCTTCGGGCGGCAGCAGAGACCGGGCGCCCGGTCAATGTCAAAAAGGGCCAGTTCCTGGCGCCGTGGGACATGAAGAACATCGCCGAAAAACTGGAGGCATTCGGCTGTGCCGCCTATGCTTTCACGGAACGCGGCGTCAGTTTCGGCTACAACAATTTGGTGGCTGACATGCGTTCTCTTTTCTGGCTGCGGGCGGAAGGGTACCCGGTCATCTTTGATGCCACCCATTCCGTACAGCGGCCTGGCGGGGCCGGGGACCGCAGCGGCGGTGACGGTGCGCTGGCGCCGGTTCTGGCCCGCGCCGCCGTTGCCGCGGGGTGCGACGCCGTCTTTATCGAAACCCATTACGATCCGGCTTCCGCCTTGTCGGATGGTCCAAACCAAATCCCGCTGGAGCAGTTGCCCGCGCTGCTTCGCACTTTACGACGGATTCATGAAGCGATCGCGTAGCCTTATTCTGGGGTTTGCCACTTGCGTTGCCCTCGCCGTCCACGGTCAGGATGCACCGTCGGGTCGGCGCTTTGACCTTCCCGTTCCGGTTGGCCATGAAGTCAAGGGATTACGGGTGCCGCTGCGGACCAACGAAGGCAGATTGGACATGCTCTTCGACATGGAATCCGCCACCCGCCTTGACCAGGAAAACATCGAGATGCATACGGTGGTGATCCAGACTTACAATCAGGAAACGTCTCAGCCGGATGTGAAAATCGACCTCCACACTGCGGTGATGAACCTTGATCACAACCTTCTCACGAGCAAAGAACGCATCCTGGTGTCCCGGAATGATTTTGAGCTGACCGGCGACGGCCTTCAATTTAACTCCAAGAACCGGCAAGGCCGGGTGACCGGCAACGTTCGCATGGTCATCTACAACCGCGCCCAGCTCGATAAACCGGGTGAGAAGAAGGAAGGCCCTGCGAATCCCGGAGTCTCGTCGCCATGAAGCCTGCGGTTTCGTTTTTCCGGGCAGCTTGGTTCCTTGCCCAGGTGGCGGTGGGGGACGTTGCCATGGGCGCTGACCCATCCCCGAAGCCAGCGGCGGGTGCCGATGCCGCGAAAGGCGACAAAAAGCCGAACGACCTGTTTGGAGGCGACAAGAATTCCTCCAAGGGTCCTACCGAGATTACGGCCAAGGAGGAAGCCCAGTTTGATGTTCAGGGGCGAAGCGCCGTCTTTTTCGGCAGCGTTAAAGTGGTTGACCCTCAGTTTACGATGACTTCCGACAAGTTGACCGTGCACATGAACCGCGAACAGGATGGCGGCGGACTCCAAACCGCGGAGGGAGAAGGCCACGTGTTGATTGTGCACCTCAACCAGCCCCGGCCGACCGCGGCGGGCAGCAGTCCCCCGCCCACCGGAGGCCCTGCCCCGGGCGAGCCAGTCCGGTCAACCGGCACGGGTGAACGGGCCATCTACGAAGCGAAAGACGGGTCAGTGACCCTGCTCGGGTGGCCACAGGTGACCCAGGGCCTTAACACGCACATCGCCACGGAGCCCGGGGTAAAGATGGTCATCTACCGCGACGGTCACATGAAGACCTACGGCAGCACCCGGACCGTTATCCAGGACAAGAACGAACCGACCAAGCCCCAGACGAATGCCGCCCGCTAACCTTACCGCTCCCTTGCCGGAAGCCCCGCTGGCGCCAGCGAGCGCCAGGAAGATTCTGCAGACCGAAAAACTGGTGAAGATCTACGGAGGCCGGTCCGTGGTTAACGGCATCGACATCTACGTGGACGAGGGGGAAGTGGTGGGTTTACTGGGCCCGAACGGGGCTGGCAAGACCACGACTTTTTACCTGATCGTAGGTTTGGTTCGTCCGAATGGAGGCAAGGTGTTTTTCCAGGGGCGGGACGTCACCCGTCACCCAATGCACCAGCGGGCGCGCATGGGAATGGGGTACCTGCCACAGGAAGAATCCATTTTCCGGAAGCTGACCGTCGAAGAAAACGTCCTCGCAATCCTGGAAACCCTGCCCCTTTCGCGCCAGCAGCGGCAGCGCCGCTGCGCTGAGCTGCTGCATCAGTTCGGGATTGAAAATGTGGCCAAAAACCCTGCCCTGACCTTGAGCGGCGGCGAAAAGCGGCGCTTGACCATTGCCCGTTCACTAGTGACCAACCCGCGTCTGATGATGTTGGACGAACCTTTCAGCGGCGTTGATCCCATTGCCGTTTCGGAAATCCAGCAGCACATCTCGAATCTGAAACGGGCAGGCTTGGCCATCCTGATCACGGACCACAACGTAAGGGAAACATTAGAGATTGTGGACCGTGCCTACTTGATCTACGATGGCAGGGTAGAGAGCCACGGCACCCGGGAGTTTTTAATCAACGATCCGGTCAGCCGCCAACTCTACCTGGGAGAACGCTTTCGAATGTGAGGGGTCACCCGACCAGAACTGCAATCTCAACCGAGTTTATCGGTTCCCTTGCCGGCCGGCCCGGCAGCCTCCCGTCACTCCCCGTCTTCCAACCACCCGTTTCCGGTGCCTGCGGCCCCGGCTGGATGGTTGGCTTTGCAGGCTCCAGGAGACATCGTATGCAGATCAAAAACGCGAACCCATCCATTCAGGTAACCGGACGGCACGTGAGCGTCACGGAGGCAATGAAGGAGTACTGCCGCCGCAAGGTGGCGTCCCTTCACCTCGACTATCCAAAGATCATCGACGTGCAGGTACTCCTTGACGTTCAGAAATACCGGCACGTCGCTGAGATCGTTCTGCACTGCAGCAATCACATTACCATCGAGGCTAGCGCGGTCAGTTCCGACATGTACGCGTCCATCGACCAGGTGCTGGACCGGATTGCGCGTCAGATGCGCAAGTACAAGACGCGTTTGATGCAAAGCCATCGCCCGAGGAAGCAGGCTGTGCGCCACCTGGAAGAAAAAGTGCTGCGTTGGGAGTGGCTGGACGGCCCGGTGGATGGCGATGGAGCGCTTGGGATCGACAATGCGGTGACCGTCGGCGAAGAGGAATCGACCGATGCCGGCCCGGAAGTCATTCATACTGAGTCGTACCCGGTTAAGCCCATGTTCGTGGACGAAGCCGTGTTACAGATGGAGCTTTCGACAAAGCAGTTTCTCGTTTTTTTGAATGCGAAGTCCACCAAGGTGAACGTGCTCTACCGCCGTAAAAGCGGAGATTTTGGCCTGATCGAACCGGCCTTCGCTCCGTGAGGAGTTGTTCTTCGCGAAACTTGGGATGGTACTTCCGCCCGTGGCAGCTTGCCGCGGGCGGACGCCGGAAACCTCAAAGCAGGAACTCTCCCGGGCAACGGCCTGGGTACCCGAGGGACTGCCCCGATGAACGGTGCCTTGGAACGGATGGTCGGGCCGGATGAGAATGACCGGGCCCGGCAGGGCGGACACAATTCGATGCATCGACACAAAGCGGCCGTGATCGAGGTCAGTGACTTCTACACCCGCCACGCCCAAACGCTGCAGCTCAAGTTGATGACGGCGGCACTGGGTTTCGATCGTAAGATCCGGGAACCTACGATCAATCGGCCGGGCTTGGCCCTGTCCGGGTTTTTTGTCTATTTTGCGGGCAAGAGAATCCAGGTTTTAGGCAATGCCGAGCTCAGTTACCTGAAAAGTCTGGACTTGGCCGAGCAACGCAGGCGTTGTCTAAACCTTTGTGAGCAGCAGATTCCCTGCTTGGTGCTCGCGCGAAATTTGCCGATTCCGAAGGCGCTGGCCGAAGCGGCCGTGACCTGCAACGTATCCATTTTCCGCACCCCGATGGTGACCATGCGTTTCATCAACGCCGCCACGATTGCGCTGGAAATGGAATTTGCTCCGACCACGACCGAGCACGGCAGCATGGTCGACATTATGGGCATCGGCACCCTCGTGCGAGGCTCGAGCGGAATCGGCAAAAGCGAGTGCGTCCTGGGCCTCATTGAGCGCGGATACAGCCTGGTGAGCGATGACGTCACCAGGTTTCACGGATTTGAAAGCCGGGAACTGGTTGGCACCGCTCCAGACCTGACCCGTTACCACATGGAGGTGCGCGGCCTTGGCATCATCAACGTGGCTTCCATCTTCGGCGTTGGCAGCATTCGTCTGGAAAAACGCCTGGACCTGATCGTTACCCTGCAAGACTGGCAGGAACTGGAGGAGGTGGATAGAATTGGACTTGAACAGGATTATTATGAGATCCTTGGAATCAACATTCCACACATTACCATACCGGTGAGGACGGGCCGCGACATGGCGCGCCTGGTAGAGGTGGCGGCCCTGGATCAAAAACTTAAAAGCCTCGGACAAAACAGTGCAGTCGAATTTAATCAACGCCTATTAAGCCTGATGCAAAGAAAGAAGGAGACGTAATGGGGTTACTTAGTCGGCGACCTGCTTCCGGTAAAATTCAGAAAGAGGTGACCATCCTTAACAAGCTGGGCCTGCACGCCCGGCCTGCCGCCATGTTTGTCCGGGTGGCAAACAGGCACCGCGCGGAAATCTGGGTCGAGAAGGACGGTGAGCAGGTAAACGGCAAAAGCATTATGGGGTTGATGATGCTTGCAGCCGGCCAGGGTACCCGGCTGCTGCTCTCTGCGGAAGGAGCCGACGCGCCGACGGCTTTGCAAGAGCTGCAGAACCTTGTTGAACGTCGGTTCGACGAAGATTGACTTTCTCGAGGGTGATGCGGAGCAAGGTTGCTGCCTTGAACCCTGCCGGCCGGGCGGCCGGCAGGGGTTTCTGTCTGACCGGCAGATCCGGAAGGACAGGACTGCACGAACCCGTGCCGAACGAGAAACTGCGCACATTTTTGTCGAATCTTCCCCGATTTGCATTAGCCTCCAAACCGCAATGAGCGGCGAGGAACTGAGACTTCAGGGGGTGGGAGTTGCTCCTGGGATCGCGCGCGGGGTGGTGTTTATTCACCATCCGGACGACGAAGAACCGCCGCAACGCCGGATCGACGAAACGGAGATCCCCGCGGAAATCACCAGATTTGAGATTGCGCTGATTGCCACGCGTGCGCAGATCCTTGAAATGCAGCAGCGCATTGCGGAGGCCATCGGCGCACGCGACGCCAGCATCTTCGACGCTCACCTGCTGGTTGTCGAAGATCGGACCCTCATCGACGAAGTCCTGCGTACGCTTGAGCGCGAAAAATTAAACATTGAGCATGTTTTCGCTGAGGTCGCAAACCGTTACGCCAGGACCTTAAGCGAGATCGACGATCCTTACCTGCGCGAACGGGCCTTCGACATTCACGACGTGACGCGGCGGGTGGTTCGCAACTTACTGGGACGCGCCAGTAAGACCCTGGCCCATTTAAAATCGCCGCAGATCATTGTGGCGCACAACATCACTCCGTCCGACACCGCTACGTTAAACCGGCAGATGGTGCTGGGGTTTGCCACTGACATCGGCAGCCGTACTTCGCACACCGCCATCATGGCCCGGTCGTTGAACATTCCTGCGGTGGTCGGGCTCCATGATGCCTCGACCCGCCTGACCCCGGGCGACCACGTCCTTATCGACGGCGCCAAAGGTTTGCTCATCGTGAACCCGACTGACCAGACGCTTTGGGAGTACGGCGAGGTCGAAGTCCGGTTGGAGCAGGTGGAGGAAGTGTTGACCCGGTTGCGCGACACTGAAAGCACGACGCGCGACGGTCGCCACGTTATTCTGTCGGCAAACATTGAAATGCCTGAAGACGTGGACCTGGTGCGCGCGGCTGGCGCAGAAGGGATTGGCCTTTACCGAACGGAATTTTTCTTTCTTAACAAAGAGGAACTGCCGCACGAGGAAGAACAATTTCTGGCTTACCGGCAGGTGGCCGAGGCCATTTACCCGCAGACGGTGATCATCCGAACGCTCGACCTGGGCGGCGACAAGTTCCTGGGCCACTCCCACCTTCCAGGAGAAATCAATCCGTTCCTTGGTTGCCGTGCCATCCGCTTCTGCCTTGATCGCCCGGACATTTTCAAAGCCCAGCTCCGAGCAATCCTGCGGGCAAGCATCACCGGCAACATCAAAATGATGTACCCGATGATCTCAGGGCTGGCTGAACTCCGTCAGGCCAACGAGATCCTTGACGCGTGCCGCCAGGAGTTGATCGCCGAAGGCCTTCCGTTCGACCGCAATATGGAGGTCGGAATCATGATCGAGGTACCGAGTGCGGTCCTCGTCGCAGACGCGCTGGCGCGGGAAGCCGACTTTTTCAGCATCGGCACAAACGACCTTATCCAGTACACGATCGCCGTAGACCGCGTGAACGAACGCATCGCCTACCTTTATGAACCGACTCATCCGGCCATCGTGCGGTTGATCGAGATGACGGTGCGGGCAGCCCGTGCAAACGGCATCTGGGTCGGCGTGTGTGGAGAGATGGCGGGCGAAATCTCGTTGACGCCACTGCTGATCGGACTGGGCGTTGATGAATTAAGTGCCAGCCCGGCATTGGTTCCCCGTGTCAAAAAAGCCGTGCAGACGCTCGACAGCAAAGAATGCATCCGCCTGGTGGAAGCCACGCGAAACATGGCTTCGGCAGGCGAGATCCTGAAACGGTGCGAAGATCTGGCCCGGCGGAATTATGCGGAGTTGATGGCCTGAACGGGTAGGGTGGACGGGTTACCTTTCCAAGCGGTAGGGGCGCTTGCGGACAAGTTCCCCTACCAAAAACCACGTCTGCTTCCAGGCCACCTACCAAGCCACTTGGCTGAACCGGCGGGCCACCTCTTCGGCGTTTGCCCGGCTGTTAAAGGCGGACACCCGGAAATAACCCTCGCCGCTGGCTCCGAATCCGGCACCGGGAGTGATGACTACCTGAATTTCACGGAGCAGTTTGTCGAAAATCCCCCAGCTGCGGTAACCTGACGGTGCTTTCACCCAGAGGTAAGGCGCGTTGACCCCGCCGAAAACCGTCAGACCGGACGTGCGAATCGCATCGGCCAGAATGGCAGCATTTTCAAGGTAATGCGCCACCAAAGCCTTGACTTCCGCTTTGCCTTCCTCGGTGTAAAGCGCTTCTGCCGCGCGCTGCACCGGGTAACTCACACCGTTGAACTTCGTGCTAAAACGGCGTTGCCACAGTGGGTACAACGGCAGCGATTCGCCTTCCATGGTCCAGGCCCGAAGGGCCCTGGGAAGGACCGTGTAGGCGCAGCGGAGGCCCGTGAACCCGCCGTTTTTGGAAAAGCTGCGCAGTTCGATCGCGCACTCCGTTGCACCGGGAATCTCATAAATGGAGTGGGGAATCGCCTGGTCTGTAATGTAAGCCTCATAGGCTGCATCAAAAAGGATCAATGCCCGATGCTGCTGCGCGTAGGCCACCCAGCGCTCAAGCTCCGCCCGGGTAGCCACAACGCCCGTCGGGTTGTTCGGGTAACAAAGGTAGATGAGATCTGCTTTTTCGTCCGGAACATCAGGAACAAACCCGTTGGCTTCAACACACGGCAGGTAAACCAGCCCTTCGTAAGAGCCGTTCTTCCGAGCTGGGCCCGTGTGACCCGCCATGACGTTTGTATCAACGTAGACCGGGTAGACCGGGTCCATGACGGCAATTCGGTTATTGCCACCGAGGATGTCGAGAACGTTACCGCCGTCGCATTTCGAACCGTCGGAAACAAAGATTTCGTCGTCAGTGACCTCCAGGCCGCGAAGACGGTAGTCGTGTTCGCCGATGGCATGGCGGAGAAACTCGTAACCTTGTTCCGGCCCGTAGCCGCGGAATGTATCACGGCTGCCCATCTCGTCGACAGCCCGATGCATGGCCTGAATGGCCGCCCGAGGCAGGGGCTCGGTCACGTCGCCGATCCCGCACCGGATCAGCCGATCGGATGAGGCCGGCCGTTCCTCCAGCGCCACCCGGACCCGTCGGGCGATCTCCGGGAAAAGGTAACCCGCCTGCAGCTTAAGGAAATTTTCGTTCAGGTAGGCCATGTGCAGCAAAATACCCGGTGTGGCAGGCCGATCCCTCACCCCACCACTGCCTGCCCACGGCGGGATTCACCCGTCGCAGGCATCGCTCGACCCCTTGGGTAACCCGTAAGGCAACAAACCGGCTTGTCAGTGTGGGCCCCGGCCGGCGGCTAACCCTGCAAACAACGGTGTTCCCGCCCCGAGACTACAGCGCTTTTTCGTAATTACTCTCTGCCTGATCCCAATTAACCACGTTCCACCAAGCTTTCAGGTAATCAGGACGGCGGTTTTGATATTTCAAGTAGTATGCATGTTCCCACACATCGACGCCGATAACCGGTTTGTGCCCTTCAATGACGGGATGGTCTTGGTTGGCGGTAGAGATCACCTCGAGTTTGCCGTCCCTTGTGACAACCAGCCATGCCCAACCGCTGCCAAAACGGGAAGCTCCCGCCGCCTGCACTTTCTCTTTCAACGGTTCAAACCCCCCAAACGTAGAGGAAATGGCATCGGCAAGTTTCCCCTTGGGCGCACCACTGCCATGCGGGCTCAGAATCTGCCAGAAGAACGTGTGGTTGGCGTGCCCGCCGGCATTGTTTCGCACCACGGTCCGGATCTTTTCCGGCACGTCACTCAGGTTTGCCAGCAGGGTTTCGACCGGTTGGCTGGCCAGATCGGGGTAGTCCTTCAAAGCGTTGTTTGCATTGGTGATGTACGTCTGATGGTGCTTGTCGTGGTGAAGCTCCATCGTCTTCGCGTCGATGTGCGGCTCCAACGCGTCGAATGCATAAGGGAGGGGAGGTAGTTCGTAGGCCATAAGTGAAATGATAGTTGATCTGCTGGATACGCGTATTGACGACTCGCGGTTCTTCCAGGCAACCTAGAGCACGTCGGTCCGCCGCGTCAAACTGGCGTCACATCCTCCGGGCCGCGTCGGCCGGCGTCGCTGTCCGGATTTTCCCCGGTTGCAACCCGGGTTTTCGCGCTTTTTGCCTCCTTGGCGGTCTCGGGCGATCCAGCCCGGTCGGCGCGGAGTGCCTGACGCAACAGTTCGGCGGCCACGGTGTGCATCGGCTTGCCACGGGCGTCGCTCTGCTCGCGAAGCGCGGCCAGCAACTCCTGGTTCAAAATGATTTGCAAAAATGTCTTGTTCTCGTCTTTCAACCGGGCACGACGCCGGCGTTGGGCGTCCCGAAGTTGAAGACGCCTCTGTTTTCGCTTCTGGGGGGAAAGCTGCGACATAAGACGGTGCGATTCAATGATAAACGTCAACTGCCTCAAGTCGAGCCGCATCGGGCCATTTCACGGATCAGGACGTCATTAACGTGCGGAGACGGTTGGTCCAGGTCTGGACTTTGACCCCGGCCGGCATTACTAAGCCCGACTGTGTTGCCGCTTGTTTTTTCATCCATTCTGCCCGTTGGGCGCCGGGAAGAATTGGAGGCGCTCATGTTTTTTCACCCGGAACAGCGGGATCACACCGTGCGGATCAACTCGTCCATCCAGAGTTACGGTTTCCCAAAAATTCTGGAAGAACCACAGGGCTTGCGGATCGGCATTGCCGGCCTCGAGGTTCAAACCCTTTACGCGTTTGTCGTGCGTGGCGCGGCGCAGGAACTGGTCGGGGTGGTGGTTTACACCCGGGTCTCGGCGGATACGCTCGCCTTGCTCCACATGGCCGTGAAACCAGAGTTCAGTTTCACGCATGGTTACCGGAATGAGCTGGTGTTGCCGCGCATGCTGGTGCAGTTGCGTGCGATCGCTCGCCAGATCAAGGGGATCAAAAGGCTCTCGATCGCGTACGCGGACCGGGTCGAGCTTCGCACGGTCGTTTAGGCATGTCGCTGCAGGTCATCACTTCCTACCTGGACACCTGCCTCCGGCTGCAGGACATCGCGGACTATCCCAACGCGCTTAATGGGCTCCAGCTGGAAAACGGGGGGACGGTGACACGGCTCGGGGCGGCCGTAGATGCATCAGAGGCGGTCATTGGGATGGCCATCGTCGCACGGGTGGACCTGCTGATCGTTCACCACGGTTTGTACTGGGGTGGTCTCGCGCCGATGGTTGGACCACTTCATCGAAAGTTCAGGCGCGCCTTCCAGGCTGATCTGGCCATCTACAGTGCCCACCTTCCTCTGGATCTCCACCCGGAGTTCGGCAACAACGTGCTCCTGGCGCGCGCCTTGGGCCTGCCATGTCAGGAGCCATTTTTTCACTCGCGCGGCCACGCCCTCGGCGTCGCGGCGCAAGTTGATCTGGAGCGTTCGGCCTTGGTCACCAGCCTCGAACAGGCCGTTAGAGGCCGCGTCTGGGTTTGCCCGGCCGGTTCCTCCCGGGTGCGCCGGGTCGGCATCGTGACCGGGGGCGCGGGAGACCAAGTAGCCAAGGCGGCCGCGGAAGGGGTGGACACGTTCATTACCGGCGAAGGACCGCACCATGCCTTCGCGCTGGCCGAAGAGCTTGGCATCAACCTCTTGTACGGAGGCCACTATGCCACCGAAACTTTTGGCGTGCGCGCCCTCGCCGAACATGCGGCGAACAAGTTTGGGCTTCCGTGGACTTTTCTCGACCATCCTTCCGGGCTTTAAACCTCCCCCATGAAAAGCGCGCACCGGCGCCGACGGTGCTTATGACCAGCGTTTCCCGTTCTTTTTTTCAGTCTGATCCTTTAACCTGTGCGCGTGCCCTGGTGGGGTGCAGCCTGATCTGGCACGGTGCCGGCGGCATCATTGTCGAGACCGAAGCCTACGCCGAGTTTGGGGACGAGGCGAGTCACACGTTCCTACGTCGGGGCGCCCAGGTTTTTTTGAATGCCAAGCCGGCCGGCACCCTTTACGTCTACCTTAACTACGGCGTGCACTGGCTTCTCAATTTTCTGGTGCGCGATGGCACCGTGAACGGCTTCGTGCTGGTCCGGGCACTGCAGCCGACCCAGGGTGTCGGCCTCATGCAGCAGCGGCGCCGGCAGAATCCGTTGGAAGCACTCTGTTCGGGTCCGGGCAAATTGACGCAAGCCCTTGCGATCACGGCCGAATTTCATGGCCGGGACCTCTATGATTTGCCGGAGGTCAGCCTTACCCTACCGCCGCACCCTCCCCGGATCGACGTGGACCGCCGTATCGGCATTTCCCGGGCCGCGGAACGCGAGTGGCGGTTCCTCCTCGCGGACTCACCTTTTGTGAGCGTAAAAAAAACCCGCCCCAGAAACGTCTGAGGCGGGTGCAAATCCTCCAAGCCCAAACCCCCGCACAACAAAAGGAACTTGGGCGCGGCCAGAGCCTTACTTGGAGTAACTGGTTGTGGGAGCAGCCGGCGGTGGCGGCGGAGGATTGTCCTTCTTGCACGCTGAAACGCCGAGCGCCGCGGTGGCCAATGCCACCAAGGTGAGATATTTCGCAATGTTCATTTAGTCTTGCCTCCTTTCTTAGCTAGCAGCTCACCCGTATTAGGCTGAACGTCAGAAAGACACAATCGGAATCTCTAATTTTTGTGCGACCGACGGCAGCACGCCGTTTTAAGTCCCTCAGGTTGAGGCATTAAGCTTTGCCCTCCGAATTGTCGCAACCGTTTGGACGCGCATGCCCGGCAAGCCCGGAAGGGTCGGCAGCCGTTTGCTGGATCACAACTTCGGTGCCAGGTCCCACCATCTCGTAGAGCCGGATGATGTCCGCGTTAGCCATGCGAATGCAGCCGTGACTCGCCGGCGTGGAGAGCAGTTCCTCCTGGTTTGTTCCGTGGATGTAAATAAACCGGTCTTTGCTGTTCGCATTCTCAGGGTCCAGGCCATCCAGCCAGAGGATTCGTGACGTGATCAGGTCCGGTTCGTTGGCCCAGTCGCTCTCCTCACGCACCGGAAGGCGGCCTCGGAAGATCGTGTCGGGCGGTTGACCGTCGCCGATCTTTTCCGCAATCACGAAACGACCGAGCGGCGTTCGGTAACTGCCAGGAGCAAAGCCGGTGCCGTACCGGGAGGTGGAAACGGGGAACCGGTGCCGGACCCGGCCGTCCTGAATTACGGAAAGCGTTTGCTGGTTAATGTGAACGACTACCTTGAGTGGATGCATGGTTGCTTTTAGAGTGCCGCAAGATGAGCAGAAACTTGCGCGTGGCGATTGTCGGTGCAACCGGCGCAGTCGGAATCGAGCTCTTGCGGTTGATTGAAAAGCGCGATTTCCCGGTTGGCCAACTCAAATTGCTGGCCTCGGCCAAGTCGGCCGGCAAAACGCTACGGTTTCGCGACCGGGAACTCGGCCTCGAGACGCTAACTCCAGAGGCGTTTACCGGAGTGGACCTGGCCTTGTTCAGCGCCGGCGCGGAAGCTTCGCGAACGTATGCGCCGCTCGCGGCGGCAGCTGGAGCCGTTGTGATAGACAATTCCTCTGCATTCCGCATGGATCCCGAGGTCCCGCTGGTCGTGCCGGAAATAAACGGGGACGACGCCCGCGGTCATCGGGGCATCATCGCCAACCCGAACTGCACGACCATCATCAGCCTGATGGCGTTGTCCCCGCTGCACCGGGCTTTCGGCCTCCGCCGCGTGATTGCAGCCAGCTACCAGGCGGTGTCCGGGGCAGGCGCGAAAGGCATCCTGGAATTGCAAAGCCAAGTGAGCCGGGAAGGGGGCGGCACCCCGGCGGTCTTCCCGCACCCGATTGCTTTCAACGTCATCCCGCACGTGGACGCGTTTCAGCCCGACGGCTACACGAAAGAAGAACATAAATTCGTCAATGAGAGCCGAAAAATCCTTCACCTGCCTTCGCTGCGTGCCTCGATCACCTGCGTCCGGGTGCCGGTTTACCGTTCCCATGCGATTGCCTTGCATGCCGAATTCGAACGTCCCGTCTCAGTGGACCGGGCCCGGGACGTGTTGGCAAAAGCCCCCGGGTTGGAGCTCAACGACGATCCGGCGCGGGCCCGGTACCCCGTCCCGCTCGGCACGTCCGGTCAGGACGCGTGCCAGGTCGGCCGGGTGCGGCTCGATTCGGCGCTGGACAATGCCTTGGCCTTCTGGGTCTGCGGCGATCAACTGCTCAAGGGCGCGGCGCTGAATGCCATTCAGATCGCCGAGCTTCTCGTGCCGGCAACCGCTTTCCGATCCTGAACCCGGCCCCCTCACGGTCGCCTGCAGTGCCACTGGATCAGCCGCCCCACCATGGATTTCTTTCGTAAGAAGGCCGGGTCCATTCCCGATTGGGAAAACCCGCTGTGCCAACGTGTCGGCGCTGAGCCGCCCCGAGCTTCCTTTGACCTGTTCCCCTCGCGGGTGGCCGCGCGGGGAGGCGATGTCCAGGCCTCTCCCTGGCGCCTCGCCCTGAATGGAGCGTGGGAATTCGAGTGGTCTCCGAACCCTGAACGCCGACCCCGGAATTTCTTTCGGCCGGAATACCGGACACGCCGCTGGCGAAGCATTCGTGTGCCCGGGAACTGGCAACTTCAAGGCTTCGGGATTCCGATGTACGTCAACAAGGGGTACCCCTTTCGCAAACAACCACCTCAAGTCACCGCCGTGCCGCCCCGGCAGTACACCGCTTACCGGCACCGCAATCCGGTCGGGTCGTACCGGCGCACGTTCTCGCTGCCGGCCGGTTGGGCCGGCCGCCGTGTTTTTCTGCACTTCGCCGGCGTGGACAACTGTTTTTATGTGTGGCTGAATGGCGTACAGGTAGGGTTCAGTAAAGACAGCCGTACACCGGCTGAGTTCGACATCTCGGACCGGGTGCAGGCCGGGGAAAACCTTCTTGCGGTGGAGGTCTACCAGTTTTCCGACGCGAGTTACCTGGAAGACCAGGACAAATGGCGTTTAAGTGGCATCTTCCGCGACGTTTGCCTCTGGTCTGCGCCCCCGGTCTACCTGCGGGACGTCGAGGTTCGAGCCGGGTTAGGCGCGGGTTATGAGGATGGCACTTTGCAGGTTGAAGCCAAAGTCCGTAACACTTCGGCACGAGGGGCGGCGGTGCAGTTTGCGGCTGAGCTGACGTGGGGTGACGAAGCCGTCCCGCTTGCCCGAGGCAGCGAGCAGGTCACGGTGGATGCCGGACAGGAAAGGGTGGTGGCCTGGGCTGTTTCAATACCGAACGTCAGAACCTGGTCGGCGGAGATGCCGCAGCTGCACGCCCTCGGTTTAAGCCTGACGGTCGATGCAGAAGAACAGCATGCGGTGTTTCCGGTTGGGTTCCGGTCGGTTGAAATCCGTGACCGCCAGCTCTTGCTGAATGGACGGCCATTGACCATCTGCGGGGTGAACCGCAACGAGTTTTCACCGGATACCGGGTATTATGTTTCGCCGGAGTTGATGGAACGCGACGTCGCGTTGATGAAACGGCACAACGTTAACGCCGTGCGCACGAGCCATTACTCGAACGCGCCGCTTTGGTACGAGTTGTGCAACCGTTACGGGGTTTACGTCGTTGCAGAAACCAATTTCGAGGCGCACGGCATGGGTGCTTACGGTGAACATGCGCTTCTGCGTGACCCGGCTTGGGAAGAAGCCATTGTGGGACGTCACCGTCGGAACGTGGAACTGTGCAAGAACCATCCCTCCGTGATCGTCTGGTCGTTAGGCAACGAGGCCGGCAACGGGCCCCATACCCGGACAGCCTACAATTGGATCAAGCGGCGGGATCCGACCCGCCCGGTGCAATACGAATCGGCGCTCCGGGCCGCCAACACGGACATTTACTGCCCGATGTACCCAACCGCCGCCGACCTGGAAAGTTACGCGCGCGACCCGGGCGCCGACCGTCCCTTGATCATGTGTGAATATGCCCATGCAATGGGCAACAGCCTGGGCGGGTTCGTTGATTACTGGACGGTCATCGACGCTCATGCGATCCTCCAGGGCGGGTTTATCTGGGAGTGGTGTGATCTTGCCCTGCGAGTGCCGGACGCCGCTGGCGTGCGGCGGTTTCGTTACGGGGGCGACTTCGGCGAGCAACCTAACGACGGAAATTTCTGTTGTGACGGCCTCGTTCAACCAGATCGCCGGCCGAACCCAACGCTGGCCGAGGTCAGAAGGGTGTGCCAGCCCGTAGCGATCGAGTTTCTTGCCGATAAACGACTCCGGGTGCGCAATCGGCATGCTTTCCGGAGCCTGGCCTACCTGGAAGCCCGGTGGGAACTGAGTACGGCCGGAGCCACGGTGGCGCAAGGAACCTGGGAACTGCCCGAGGTGCCGGCGGGAGAAGCGGTCGAGGCGCCCCCGCCGCCGTTGCCGGCCGCGTGGGAGCAGCGGGGTGCCGCGTTCCTGCTTGTCTCGTTGCACTTGCGCGACCGGGAACCATGGGCGGAGGCGGGCTATCAGGTGGCATGGGCACAATTCTGTCTGGAGAGCGACGGCCCGGATCGGGGGTTCGAACAGCCGCGCACCGGGAGCTTGCCCCAACTCGAAGTGACGTCGCAAACGTTCCGGGTTCACGATGGAACGCTCGCCGCCGAGGTGCACCGTTATGAGGGCACCCTGCACGCGCTTTCGCTGCTTGGGAAACCTCTGCTGGTTGCGCCGCTCCGGCCCAACGTTTGGCGCACCCTGAACGACAACCTATTGCGGATGGATTACCAGAGTCGCTACGGCCCGTGGCGGTCCGCCGCACCGGTCGTGGTTCGTACGGAAGCCTTTTCCGACGATCAAGGCGTGGCCGTCCGCGCGCACCTGCACCTCGGGGAGCTCGCGCAATACGATCTGGTCTACCGATTTCGAGGCAGCGGGCGTGTGGAGATTGAGGTGTCGTTTCACCCGCTCCGCTTGCACCTGGCGCCCTTGCCCCGGCTCGGTTTCTGCACGCGCTTTCCTCCGGCTCTCACGCAAGTCCGCTGGTTTGGCCGGGGGCCCCACGAGACCTACATCGATCGGCAGCAAGGAGGAATCGTCGGCTTCTATGCGGAACGTGTGCCGGAACTGCACGTCCCGTACCTCTACCCCCAGCTTAACGGGAACCGCACCGATGTCCGTTGGTTGGAGCTCACCGATGCGTCCGGATGCGGTTTACGGTTCAGTGAAGCCGACGGAGTTTTTCAGTTCTCTGCCCATGATTACGGCGATGCCGAACTGGAAGCAGCACGGCACGACGAGGAAATCCGCCGCCCGGGTTTTGTGGAACTCCAGATCGATCACCTGCAGATGGGGGTGGCGGGTGACAATTCCTGGGGCGCTGATGTCCTGCCAAAGTACCAGGTGCCTGCCCAGGACTATGCCTACACGTTGCGGGTGGAAACCGTGTTGCCAGGCGAACCGGGCAGCCAGCCAGCGGGGAGCGGGCACCTGCAGCGGTGAAGTATAGGCATGGCTGGACGGCCGGCGAGCCCTCCCGTAACGTTGATCGCGGCCGGACCCGGGATAAACAGCTCGTCGCCCACCCGACTTACAAACTGGATGTCGTAGCGGTTGCCGAAAATCCTTTCCGGAATGGCGCTGGCCGAAGGACTCGCCGCCCGATCGGGCCGCCCCTCGATTTAGTGCCCGTTGGGGTCCCAGGTTGCCACGCATGGCCTGACCCGGCTGCATGGGTCAGGCGGTAACGGCGAGGGTTCGTTCCGACGCTGCTCTTAAAATGGCGCGCCAAGTGCGACTGGTCGTAAAACCCGGTCCGGTAGGCGATTTCGCCCAACGACAAGTCCGTCGAGCAGAGCAGTTCTTTGGCTACGGCTAGCCGTCGGGTGAGCACGAATTGGTAGGGCGAGGTTTGACGCCATCGCCGAAAGGCGCGCACCAGCTGGTACGGGTTCATTCCAACGTGCGCCGCCATGGCCTCAAGCGCGATCGCTTGATCCAGCCGCGCGTCAACCCAGTTCTGCAGCTCCTGAAAACGTTCTCGATCAGCACTGCGGCCCGTAGCAACCCCTGTAAACGTCTGCTCTGCATTGTCGGCGCGGCGCTGCCCGAACACCCGTGCAGAAAGGGCGGCGATCAACCCCTCGGCGTACAGCGGCGGCACGGCCTGGAGGTTAAGCACCGCCCGGTGCAGCAGCTCCAGGATCTGGCGGCAGTCGCGGTCCTGCAGGTGGGGCGTAAACGTCAGGTTCTGCGCGGGGTCGTACAGGCCGAAATGTCGTGCCAGTTCCTCGGGGCTAAAATGCACGGCGATGTGCGCGTGCGCGTGCGTCCGGGCCCGGTGTTCCATGTGGGATGGGGTTATTTCCATGTC
>DASWVC010000217.1:0-36721 GCA_036401335.1 Chthoniobacterales bacterium | reverse complement strand
AGCCAGGTTGTAGGAAAAGGAGATGCCGGAGAAACGGATGGCCGGCGGGAACAAGGCAATCATGATGCAGGGAACCACGGCCACAATCCCCACCAGGAAGCCCGCCACGGCGTAAAGCACGGTGGTCAGCCACGGATTGATTGTGCCTGCTGTGTACAGCAAGTGAGCGGCGACGCCCAACAATGGACAACCGGCCAGCAGCACCCGCGCAGGTCCGAAGCGGTCGGTCAGCCGGCCGGTAAGTACACAGCCTGCAGTTAACCCGAGTGTCGCCAGCGTGTTGGCGCGCAAGGCCACCACCGCTTCCACCCCGTAAACTTTTTCCAGCAAAGCGGGTGTCATCAGGATCACGACCACGATGTCAGCAGAAAGCATCCAGGTCAGCAGCCCGCTGAGAACGACGGCTCTGCGGTGGTTCCGTACCACCGCTTTTACCGGCAGCTCGGAGGCAAGCGCGCGGCGTGCCCGCATTTCTTCGAAAACGGGCGTCTCGGCCAGCCAGCGGCGAAGGTAGACCGACACCAAACCGAAAACGCCCCCAAGCAGGAACGCGACCCGCCACCCGTAAGCGGTCAACTCGGCGTGCGGCATCGCCAGGTTCAAACCGGTGGCCACCAGCGACCCGAGCAGGATCCCACCGGTGAGTCCGGACGTCAAAATTCCGCATGCCGTTCCGACTTGGGATCGGTGCACATGTTCACTCACGAAAACCCAGGCGCCCGGGACCTCGCCGCCGACGGCCACTCCCTGGAGGATTCGAAAAAGCAAAAGCAGAATGGGCGCCCCGATGCCCCATTGCGCGTAGGTTGGCAGCAGCCCGATGGCCAAGGTGGGTAAAGCCATCAGAAAAATGCTGAGGGTGAACATCTGTTTGCGCCCCCGCAGGTCTCCGGCATGCGCCATCAAGATGCCGCCCAGCGGCCGCGCAAGGTAACCGACCGCAAAAATGCCGAAAGTCTGGAATTGCCGGACCCATTCGGGAATTCCGGGAGGAAAGAAGAGTTCGCCGATCGTGTTGGCGAAAAAAACGAAGATAATGAAATCATAAAATTCCAGGAGACCACCCAGTGTCGCCAGCCCGAGTGTCTTGTAGTCTTTTGCGGTTAGGGGCCGGGGGGCAACGGTCGTCGACCCGTCTTCGGGCTTTTCTGGTCCGTGAATCGACCCGCTGTTGTGCTCGATGAAGTCCGGAATCATGGGTTGTCGGACGCCTTTGTTTGGCGTGTGAGTGGTTTGGTCAAGGAAGCGGAAAATCGCACGTCGTTCCCGAAGTTTGAAGGGGGACTTTAGTACCATCGCCGGCCGGTTGTCTTGGTTGGGAAAGGAAACAAAACTCAGTGACATCGGCCCCTCCATCGTGCATGATCGGGCCTGAATTCCGGCAACCCGTTGTCCCCCTTGGCCTGGCTCCTGCCGTCTTGGTGAGTCGGAACGCGGGCCCGATTTCTTAACCCATGCCAATTCTTGGTTTGCTTGTTGCAATCGCACTCTGGATCGGCACGATCCGGACGGTCCCGCCGCCGGCGGACTCTGCCGCACCCCTCGGGCTGGCCAGGAGCATCAGTTCCATGCACTCCGCCATGCAGAAGATCCCGTCCTTGGGGGACCCGGACCTGGATTTTGCCGCTGCGATGGTTGCCCACCACCAGGGGGCGATCGAGATGGCCAAAGTGGAACTGCAATTCGGCCAGGACGTTCGCCTGCGCCGCCTGGCGCAGGAGATGATCGTCACCCAGCAGTCCGAAATCGAGGTGATGAAGGGTGTACTTAGGGAGGACGGCGTTTCTGCAGCCGGTTCAAAACGCAACGGATGGTGCACCCGATGAACGCTCGAATCCGGCGTTCAGCCGCCACGGCGGTTCTTTTTTTCGGGATCGTCGGTACGGCCGTCACGGGCCAGGCGCCCTGCGGGATGAATGCGCCCGACGTTCCGATCAGCGCGCACGACCGCGTGTACACGGGGGACCAGACCTCTAACACGGTGTCCGTTTACGATCCTTCGAACAACCGGCTGCTCGGGGTGCTCCGCCTCGGCGACGTGACCCCGCAAAACTTGAGCCCGCTTTACCGGGGCCAGTTGCTGGTCCATGGCCTCGGCTTTTCATTCGACCATAAAACCCTGGCGATCGTGTCAATCGGGTCCAACTCGGTGACGTTCCTGGACACGGCAACCAACGCCATCAAACACGTTACCTACGTCGGCCGGTCACCGCATGAGGCGTTCTTCACTCCCGATGACAGCGAGCTCTGGGTCACGATTCGGGGCGAAGACTATGTGTCGGTCATCGATGCATCGACCTTCCAGGAAAAGGACCGGATTCCGGTCGGGAACGGACCTGGGATGACCATTTTCAGGCCGGATGGCAAGTACGGGTTTGTCTGTTCAAGCTTCACGCCGGAAACGAAAGTCGTGGACGTAAAAACGCACAAGGTGGTGGCAACCGTCGCTCAGGGTTCCCCGTTCTCGCCCAACATTGCCGCGACCCCGGATGGCCGCCAATTCTGGCTGACCTTAAAGGATGTGGGCAAGACCCAGGTGTTTCGGGCGGAGCCCCCTTTTGACCTTCTGGCGACGCTCGATACCGGGCCCATCACGAACCACGTGAACTTCGCCCGCAACGCCCAGGGACAGTTTGCCTACATCACGGTGGGCGGAGAAAACAACGTCAAGGTATACACCACCAACGACGCACCCCAGTGGGTCGCGACCATCCCGACCGGGGAACTGCCTCACGGCATCTGGGCTTCAGGCGACGGCACGCACCTCTACGTGGCGCTCGAGAACGGGACGGGCATGACGGTGATCAACGCCTTAACAAACAAGGTGGAGGCAAGGATTTCCGGGGGTCAATCGTCTCAGGCCCTGGTCTACGTGCCGAATGCCGTGCCGACGGGAGACGGGTTGGCACACCTGGAACCGCTCGCGGCATCCGGGTTGGCGGCGCACCTCCTCCTGGGACCACCCGGCACCGCCGCGAAAGAGGCGCCTACAACTGTGACCCTCAACAACCAGGGTCTCATTGACCTGTTGCAGGCCGCGGTGACCGGGCTGAAACCAAAGGCCGCTTACCGCCTTGCCCTCGTCCGGGACCGGGATGGACCCTACCGGGACCTCGAGCCTTTGAGCACGTTCCAAACGAACGCAGCCGGGGCCGCGATCGTCAACACCATCGGCCCCCTGCGTCGCGTGGTCGCCGAGTCGCCCGAACGCGGTGACCGGCGCTACCTCGTGATCGTGCCGGCGACGGACAGCGACGAAATCAAACCTGAGCAGATCCAGTATTAAAACGCACCGGCGGCGGCCGATGGTGTTCAAAGGACGCCTGTTCTTTTAACCGGGTCCTTCCGCTAGAATCTATGATGACTCCTTCTGTTCTCATCGTCGGTGCCGGCCCGGTCGGGCTGACCCTGGCAATCGAATGCCGCCGGCACGGCGTATCCTTCCGGATCATCGATAAAGCCTCAGGTCCGTCCACGCATTCCAAGGCACTTGCCGTCTGGAGCGCCACCCTGGAACACCTGGCTGCGGCCGGATTGGCAGAAAGTTTTCTGGACGCTTCACGGCCGGTCCGCAAGCTGCTCATGCAGGACCTCGGCCGGACCGTCGCTGAGATTTCCTTGACGGAGGGTCTGGATTCGCCTTTTTCGCCGCCGGTCATTCTGCCGCAGAGCAGCACGGAACGCTTGCTGCTGGCCCGCCTGCATGAGCAAGGGGTAGAGGTCGAGAGGGGTGTGGAATGCGCCGACGTGCGTCCGGCCGCAGAATGCGTTGCCTGCGACCTGCGCCACCCGGATGGCCGTGCCGAAACTCTCAAAGTGGAATGGCTCGCCGGTTGCGATGGGGCACGGAGCATCGTCCGCCACAAGATGCCGGTCGACTTCGCGGGTACCACCGAAAACATGGGGTTTATCCTCACAGACGCAAAGGTCAGGGATGGCCTCCCCGAAGATTCCATCGTCCTTTCGTCGGGGCCGCACACGTCGGTTATCATTTTTCCGGTAAGGCCCGGCACGTGGCGCTTCTTTACCCTCCGGGCGGGCAGTGAGAACCGCAGCGAACCCACACTCGAGGAAATTCAGCGTCACGTTGATGCGGCCGGCCTGGGCCGCCTGCATTTGTCCGCGCCGGAATGGCTTTCGTACTTCGCGGTCAACGAACGGGTTGCCTCTCGGAACCGCGTGGGCCGGATGTTCCTGCTGGGAGACGCCTCGCACATTCATAGCCCGGCAGGCGGCCAAGGCATGAACACGGGCATGCAGGACGCCTTTAACCTTGGGTGGAAGCTGAAACTGCTCGCGAGCGGTTCAGGCGACCCGGAAGCCATCGCCGACAGTTACTTTGCGGAGCGGCACCCGGTGGCGCAAAAGGTCGTCCGCGAAACCAGCCGGATGCTGCACTTCGGGGTCTTGAGCGGCGGCCTGGCGCGTGCGGCGAAAAAGGTAATTCTGCCCATCCTTACGGAACTTGAACCGTTCAAGAGGCGGGCGGCCCTTGAGCTTTCCGGCCTCGGTATTTCGTATGCGCAGAGCCCGTTGATTCAGCGGGACGCGCCGCACCTGGCCCGGCATGGATGCCCCGGGCCAGGCTCGCTGGCGCGGCCGGCTGCCGGGCGAGAGTCAGGTTCGCCCGGATCGTTGTGGCGCGAACTGCTTCATCCGGGCCACACACTGCTGCTTTTTTCCGGTCCTTCACCCTCGGAAGCGGCACTTGCCGTGATCTCTGCCCTGATGCAGGAGGTCCGTGGCGTTTCCACGCAGTGCCGGATTATCTGGCAGGCCGACGCGGCGCCTTCGATTTGGGAAAAGGACCAGGTGCTGCCGGACCCGGAGGGGAGCGCGCACCGGAGGTACGGAATGCACGAGCCGGGCTGGTACCTCGTCCGCCCGGACCAATACGTTGCTGCCCGCGGGTTGGGCTCCGACCTGGAACCGCTCACGGATTACCTCGGAAAGGTTTTCTGACCGCGCATCCGTTCCGGCGGAGTCAGGGTGGGTGAAGCAGCCATGGTCAGTCCTGGTTCCTGAACGTATCTTTGCTATTGCCTTTTTCTCCAGAACTTCCTGGCTGTATTCTGATCGTTTTGGATCAAGACCAATGTATAATTCGCTGCTAAACAAAGCCGTGCTCCAGAAGGCAATCAAGGCGATTAAGACCCTTGGCGAACTCGTCGCCGGTGCGAGGTCCGCCCGGCGTTAACGGCCAACGCGATAACCATGCTGCCGTATACGGTGCGGGGGTTGCAGTTCGGCCGGATGCCGGCATTTTGCGGGCGCAATCCATTGATCGAGAAGGGTCAACCTGCGTCGAACCGGCTCGCCGCGTTTTTCGATCGCACACAGAAGGGCCCGGGATATGGAAGTGGCAACACTGTTTTGACATTTACCACCGATATTTCGGCAAGTTTGTAGGACGAAAGGTCCATGTGCTGGAGTAGGGAATTTACAGCGGCGGCAGTCTGCGGATGTGGCCGGACTATTTTGTCGAGCGCGCCCGTGTTCACGGTGTCGATGCCAACGAAGCAGGTCGCGCTGACGAGGACGAGAGGACAAAGATTTTTGTCGGTGACCAAGCCGGCCGATCGTTTTGGGCGGACGTCAGGAAAGCTGCGCCGGTTCTCGATATCGTGATCGACGACGGTGGCCACGTCCCGAACAACAATGAGTCACCCTGGGACAGATGCTTTCCCATTTGCGCCCGGGGGGTATTTACGTTTGTGAAGACATCCACTGGGACTTCAACGTTTTTGCGGCCTGCGTCCAGGGTCTTGCCGATAACCTGAACCATTAACGTGGAATTGGTCACGGGCCAGGTTCACGGCATCATCGCAACGCGTCGGCTGCGTTGGTGAGGATGAGCCCGGGGTTTTCCCTCGCGGGCCATGCCTGAATCAGCTGGAAGGTGCGGGGGGATCGCCAAGCAGCGTCGGCGATTTGCCCAGCGCGCGTTTCCCCTCTTCCAGTGCAGCCTGGAGTTCAACGGCCCGCACCGGCTTGCTGAGGTAATCATCCATGCCGACCCCAAGGCACTTGTCGCGGTCGCCTTGCATGGCATTGGCCGTCATCGCGATGATGTAAACCGGCGCTTTCCAGGAGCAATGCGGCTCGGGGCCGCCTTCCTGCTGGCGAATGATCCGTGCGGCCTCATAGCCGTCCATTTCCGGCATCTGGCAGTCCATGAGAATGAGGTCATACGGGAGAAGGGTCAGAGCCTCCAGGACTTCCATCCCGTTCGCCACGGCATCGGCGCGGTATCCCAGTTTTCGCAACTGACCCAGCGCTACAATCTGGTTGATGTGGTTATCCTCCGCCAGAAGGATGCGCAAGTCGTCCAGCCGCAGCACGGGTTCGACCGCCGCCGTGCCGGGTGCCGGCAGCCAAGGCATGGCTTGGCCGAGGGCACCGGCCAGGGAATCGAACAGACGCGACTGTTTGACGGGTTTGACCAGGTAAGCCTCAATTCCAGCCGCCTTGAGTTCGGCCGGGCTCAACGCTTGCCCGAACGAGGTCAAGACGATCAGCCGGGTGGCGGCGATGGCAGGGTCGTCCTTGATGGCGCGGGCAAGGGCCAAGCCGTCCATCTCCGGCATTTGCACATCCAGGAGTGCCAGATGGTACGGTGCGTCCGCCTTGACCGCCGCCCGCAGCTGGCTCAGGGCCTCGGCTCCACCGGCTGCGCTGCCCACCTGCAGGCGCCAGG
This sequence comes from Chthoniobacterales bacterium, assembly GCA_036401335.1. Classification (GTDB taxonomy): domain Bacteria; phylum Verrucomicrobiota; class Verrucomicrobiia; order Chthoniobacterales; family JAFAMB01; genus DASWVC01. Next base: position 30,024 of record DASWVC010000217.1, on the reverse strand, counting down.
CCCGAAGTTGGTGGCGCAGGATCCGTCGGTTGGTGGCGTTGTCATCGACTGCCAGGACGCGTGCATTGGGCAGGTCGGGAAGGCCTGTCTTGGCCGGGGCGGCGCCTGCGGCCTGTTTTTCCAACAGGGCCGTGAACCAGAAGGCGGAGCCCATGCCCGGCCGGCTTTCGACGCCGATCTGACCCTCCATCATGTTCACCAATTGCTTGGAGATGGCCAGGCCCAAGCCCGTCCCGCCGTACCGGCGCGTGGTTGATGCATCGGCCTGGCTGAACGCTTGAAATAACCGTTCCTGAGCCTCGGGCGTAATGCCGATGCCGCTATCCTCCACCCGGAAGCGCACCCGGGCGTGTGTGTCGGTTTCGTCCTCTTTCGAGACGCGCACAATAACCTCTCCCTTCAGGGTGAACTTAAGGGCGTTGCCGATCAGGTTGGTCAGAATCTGCCGAAGTCTTCCCGGGTCTCCCCAGAAACGCAAGGGCACGTCGGGTGCGATCGTGGCGGCCAGTTCGAGGCCTTTGGCGTGGGCGCGTTCCGCCAGCAGGTCCAACGTGCTTTCGACCGTTTCAACCAGCTCAAAGTCAACCCGCTCAAACGTGAGTTTGCCCGCTTCAATTTTGGAGAAGTCCAGGATGTCGTTGATAATGGTGAGCAGGGCTTCCGAACTGGCGCGGATGGTCTCGCCGAACTCCCGCTGCTGCGGTTCGAGGTTGCCGTCGAGCAACAGGCCGGTCATGCCGATCACGCCGTTCATCGGGGTGCGGATCTCGTGGCTCATGTTGGCCAGAAACTCGCTTTTGGCGCGGCTTGCCGTTTCCGCCGCGGCTTTGGCCTGAAGCAGTTCCTGCTCCGCGTGCTTGCGCTCGGCAATCTCCGCCGTCAGTTCTGTCGTGCGCGTTTCTACGCGCTGCTCCAATTCGTCATTGATCCGGCGCAGGTCCTCCTGAGCCTGGGCGCGGCGGCTGATTTCCGTTTGCAGCGCATCGGCCATCTGGTTGAAGGCTTTGGCCAACGTGCCGACCTCATCGCGCGTCGTGATGGCCACACGGGCGTCCAACTGGCCGGCGGCGATCGTCTTGGTTCCTTCAATCAATTTCAGGACCGGTGCAGCCAGGCGGCGCGCCATCCACAGGCCCAGGCCGATCGCCCCGGCGAGCGTCACGCAGAGGATGCCCATCATTCTGCTGAATGTTCGCGTCACCGGCTCCAGGATGGCATCGTAAGGCGCGGTGGTGATCAGCCGCCAACGTGCCGCGTGGTAGCCGCCAAGGTCTTCCAGGTGGGTGTATCCGGCCATCCGCCTGCGTCCGTGCGGGTCCCCATACACTAGGTAGCCGTGTGGCTGGCCACCCAACGCCGCCTGCAAGGCACCCCGCGTAACGTCCGAATCCGGTAGAAGCGGGGTTGTCCGCGGGTCGGTGCTGATGAGCACGCGTCCCTGTTCATCCAGCAAACCCGCCGCTCCGTCGCCCGGAGCCTGCCCTCTGAGATCCTCAAGAAAGTTGCGCAATGGCCTGACGATCACATTGCTGACGAGCACGCCGACGACTCTGCTTTCGGAGTTCTGCACCGTCGTGAGCATCTCGATTCCCAGGACCAAATCCTTCGATTTGCCCTGGGCGACAGCGCGACGGCCGGCATCGGGAAGGTCAGCGGGGTCGGAGACATACACCGGACCAGGTGGGTCACGGAGCGACTGCGCAAACTCATCCCGCAAGTTGTCAAGCCGGGTGAACAGGGACGTGCCGACTTCCTCCGGTTGCGATGAGGCCAGAACCGTCCCGAGGGTGTTGACGAGCCTGACCTGACCGAAATAAGGAAACGATTGGATGTACCGGACCAGATTCCGGGTGGCTGCCTTGCGATCCTCCGAGCCCAGCTCCGGGTCTTCCGCAAGATCCCTCATGCCGCGCGTGCAGCTCAGCATGAATTCATTGATCGCTTTACCGACCTGCACGACGCCGTCCTCCAGGTGGGTGCCAACCTGCTGCTCAGCGTGTTGAGCGAAGGTTCGGTGTGATACCCAAATCGTGAGCCCAAGCGGAACGACGGTCACCAGCAAAAAGGCCAGGACGAGCTTTCTGGTCAGGGACACGGCAACGTTGGGTCTTTCTTGTTCAAGGCGCGCCGAAAAAAAACCTGGTCGTCCGCGAGTTGGCGGCCATCCCGCGACAACCCATTGATGCCCGCGGCGACCGTGCGGTGATGAACCCGGGATGCAAATGCGTCGAAGCCGTCGAGTACGGGAGCAACGAAAAGAAGCCTTTCGTTAACGGACCGGCCAAAGAGTTTTTTGATCGGCGCAGATCATAAAGCCTCCGTTGCATTCTGCCTACAATATATGCACTGGCTATCAGGGCTATGCAATTCGGCGCTTCTTCTCGGATTTTTGGCCGGAGGTTCACCGTGCGCGGCATTGCCGGTTGCATGGCCGTGCTCTTCTTCGGTGCTTGTATTTCGAGCCGGGCTCAAGGCGGTCTCCCGCTTGTCACGGACGACACTGATACCCCCGGCAACGGCAAACGGGAGGTCGTGGCAGCTGTCACATCCGAGCTGCGGCATGCTGGCAAGCGCCTTTTTGAAGCGCCGCTCCTGGACATGAATTATGGCGTCGGTGAGCATCTGGAGTTGAACGGAGTGGTTGGCTGGCTTGTGAGTGCAAACCGCAACAAAGCCGTTGTGGCGGGTTTGAGTGATGCGACCCTCGGGGTGAAATGGCGTTTTCTGGATGAAGCGGAGGCGCCCCTGGCCGTCTCGGTTTTTCCGAAATTCACGTTCAACAACCCAACTTCATCAGTGCGCCGGGGACTGGCTACCAACGGTCAGGAATGTTTTGTGCCGCTCGAGTTCCAAAAAACGCTGGACCCGTTGGAAGTCGGTCTTGAAGCGGGACCGGATTTTCATTTCAACACTTCCAACGAATGGGATTACGGAATCGTGATCGGCCGCTCGTTCGGCAAATTTGAGCTCGTGGGAGAAATCCACGGGTCTGCACTTGAATTTTTCAGGCGCGATGACCTGATCCTGAACCTGGGGGTTCGTTACCAGATCAGGGAAGGTTGCACGCTGCTGCTTGCAGCGGGCCGCTCGATCCATGACGACGGTACGGCACCAGTAACATTATCGAGTTTCGTGGGCATTCGGTTCAACTTTTGAGGCGGAGCCTGCCGGCCGGCTCCGACGAACTCGAAACGTTCCGGTCCGCGCATAATAAGCCGGGATCGCCCTCAGTTGCCGCCGCACGCCCGGCCGGCTGCCGTTTGCTCGCCAATGCGGCCGGTTGGCGCCGACTCGAGCGGGGCGTGTTCAGGCGTGGGTGGGGTACTCCGGTTTGTAAGCGCAGGCGCGCACGTGCGCTTCGAGGTCGGGTGGCTTGGGAATGCGCGCAAGGTCCTGATCAAAGATCGCTTGCGCCACTTTCACAGCGACGTGAAGGGAGGTTTTGAAGATCTGGCTTTGGGGCGGGTAGATCAGGCCGCTGTCCAACTGCGCTTCGGTGACCTGTTCCGCCACCGCCTTAGCGGCACAGATGAACATTGCCTCGGTGACGCGCCGCGCTTCGGTCGCCAGGATCGCCATGCCCATGGCCGGAAAAATGTAGACGTTGTTTCCCTGGCCCGGGACAAAGGTACGCCCGCCGAATCGCACCGGGTCGAACGGGCTGCCACTGGCGAAGATGGCTTTCCCATCGGACCATTGGTAAGCCTCTTCGGCCGTGCATTCGGACCGCGAGGTAGGGTTAGAATATGGGAAAATGATCGGCCGCCGATTCACACGACTCATCGCCTCGATCACCGGCCGGTTGAATAGTTTCGGGACCGTGCTGACGCCGATGATCGCAGTTGGTTTGAGGGCTTCAATCGCGTCCACGAATTTCGCCAGGAGCGCATGATCGTGCGCAAACGGTTTCTGGAAATCCGCAAGATCGACCCGCGATTTGACGACGAGCCCGTTGACGTCAAAGAGCCAGTTGCGCTGCCGGGCATCCTCGATGGGCAAGCCCTCGAGTGCCATCGCTTCGCTGATCAGCTCGGCGATGCCCGTGGCGGCGGAACCCGCCCCCAGAAAGAGGATCCGTTGTTCGCTCAGTTTCTGCTTTGAAACCCGAAGGGCGCCGTAGATGCCTGCCAAGGCGATGCCGGCGGTGCCTTGAATGTCGTCATTGTAGGTGCACACCTTGTCGCGGTAGCGTTCCAGGATGGACACGGCATTGAAGTTGGCAAAGTCTTCCCACTGAATGCAGCACTTGGGGTGGAGTTCCTGCACGGCGTTGACGAATTCATCGATGAAAGCATTGTACTCCGGTCCGCGGATCCGCTCCTGCCGAAGCCCGAGGTAGAGCGGGTCATCAAGCAGGGTCGCGTTGTTGGTGCCCACGTCGAGCATGATCGGAAGCGTCAATTCGGGGGGAACTCCGGCGCATGCCGTGTAGAGCGCCAGCTTTCCAATGGGAATTCCCATGCCGCCGACGCCGAGGTCTCCCAGGCCGAGAATGCGTTCGCCGTCGGTCACCACAATGAAACGGATGTCTTTCTCCGGCCAATGGGTCAGCAGTTCCTTGAGGCGGCCTTTGGCGGTGATGGGCAGGTAAACGCCCCGGGCGGCGCGGAACACGTGGTCGAACTTCTGACACGCCTCGCCTACGGTGGGCGTGTAAACCAGCGGCATGAACATGGCCGGGTCGGACATGATGACCCCGTAGAAGAGCGTCTCGCTGCGGGACTGCAAATCCATCAGGAGCAAGTATTTTTGCAGGTCGGTGGCCAGGTCCGAGAGCTGGTCGTGGACGCGCGCAATCTGGGTCTGCAACGATTCAACGGCGGGAGGGAGCAGCCCTTCGATGCCAAGTTTCCGGCGGTCATCCAGGGTAAAGGAGGTTCCTTCGTTGTATTGGGGCTGACGAAGGAGGTTGTAGCCGCTAAGGGCAGGACGGGTCGAGTTTCGCATGGTGAAAAGCCGGTTGCCGCGTGATGCGCAAAGGCTGTGCCCTCATTTTTGGGTCACGCTTTCGGACGCCGCGACATACGGTGTGACCATCTTGGCCGGATCGACCACGCGGTCGAACGCCTCCTCGGTCACAAAACCAAGCTGCAGCGCCGCGGTTTTTAACGTGAGGTCGTGGTCCATGGCGTGGTGCGCGATCTTCGACGCTTTATCGTACCCGATGACGGGTGCAAGCGCCGTCACCAGCATCAGGGAACGGTCGACGTTCTCCTTGATCTTTTTCAGGTTCGGTCTGGTTCCCTCGACCAGGAACCGGCGGAAATTCATGCAACCATCGGTCAGAATCGTGATGGAGTGGGCGAGGTTGAAAATCATCAAAGGTTTGTAAACGTTCATCTCGAGGTAACCGCTCGCGCCGCCGAAACCGACGGCGACGTCGTTCGCCATCACCTGCACCGCGATCATCGTTAACGCTTCAGCCTGGGTCGGGTTCACCTTCCCCGGCATGATGGAAGAGCCCGGCTCATTTTCCGGGATGGCCAACTCCGCAAAACCGGCGCGGGGACCGCAGGACATCAGCCGGATGTCGTTGCCGATTTTATAGAGCGACCCCGCGAGCGTGCGCAAAGTGCCGGAAAGCTGGACCAGCGCGTCGTGGGCGCCTTGAACCGTAAATTTGTTAGGCGCACTGACAAACGGCAGTCCGGTCAGCCTCGCGATGTGAGCCGCTGCTGCCTCGGCAAAGCCCGGTGCCGAATTGATGCCCGTGCCGACGGCGGTGCCACCGAGCGCGAGCCGGTAAACCCCTTTCAGCGCATCCTCAATTCGCTCGAGGTTATCGGCGAGCATGCCCGCATAACCCGACCATTCCTGCCCGAGGGTGAGGGGAGTGGCGTCCTGCATGTGGGTGCGGCCGATCTTGACGATTCCCTTCCATTCCTCGGCCTTCGCGTCGATCGCGTCGTGCAATGCTTTCACCGCCGGAACCAGCCGCTGAACCACCCCGACCGCCGCAGCGATGTACATCGCTGACGGGAAAGAATCGTTGGACGACTGGGCCATGTTAACGTGGTCATTGGGGTGAACCGGCGTCTTGCTCGCGAGCGGCGTGCCGGCAAGCTGGCAGCAGCGGTTAGAGATCACCTCGTTCACGTTCATGTTGAACTGGGTGCCGCTGCCGGTCATCCAGACGTGCAGCGGAAACATGTCCCGGTGCTGGCCGGCAAGGATCTCATCGCACGCCTGAACGATGAGCTGGTGAGGCTGATCGTCGAGCCGCCGGCCGTCATGGTTGGCGTTGGCAGCCGCTTTTTTCAGGATGGCGTATGCCGTGATCATTTCGCGCGGCATCAGGTCCGTGCCGATGCTGAAGTGTTCGAGCGAGCGTTGGGTCTGGGCACCCCAGAGTTTGTCGGCAGGAACCTTGACTTCACCAAGGCTATCCGTTTCGGTGCGAGGCTCAGGCATGATCGTCAGAAATGGTTAACGTTTGGATTAGTTCTAACAGCTTAGCGGCGTGTTGGGAACCGTCAGCCGGCGGCTTTCGGACCCCAGGGGGACTTCGCCATCGTAGAAGGATAATTAAGACTTGAAAAGGGTAATCCGGGCATCTTGCCTGGCCGGTGAAATCCCGCCCTTCAGGAGATCACGGTCTGCTTCCTGGTGAAAATCACCGGGGCCGCAATCCCGACCGCGATCGCCGCCACCATCAGAAAGCAGGTAAGTGCGAGTGCAATTGTCTCTGCCACGAGCGCAGGGGCGGCGCTCGCACCAGCGCTGACGATCTGGATGCAGCCAATGGCGGCCCGGAAAGCAAAGGCCCCTGGTACCATGGCGACCACGCCGGGAAACGCGAACGCGACGGCCGGGGCGTCGAAGTGCCGGGCGAAGCCTTGTGCGAGCGAACCCACCGCCAGCGCACCGAGCAGGGTGCCGCTCACGACATCGATGCCCGCGTGCATGCAAAAGGTTCGCAGCGTGTGACTGGCCACCCCACAGACGACACAGGCCCACGCGACGCGGGCCGGGACGTTGAAAAGGAAAAGGAAACCGACGGCCGCCAACGCCGAGAAAAGGGCGTCTTCCGGGAGTGAGAGAAGCCGCAACGGCGCGTCCACGGGGATCTTCGCGCCGGTGAGCATGGCGGCGACGTACAGCCCGAAGGCGATGGCCGCCGTGACCAGGGTCCCGAGTCCCAGACGCGCCATGCCGACCGTCATGTGGTTGTTCATCAGGTCCTGTACGCCGTTCACAAGGGGCACCCCGGGGACGATGATCATTCCCGGCGCGACAAGGCACAACGCCGGCGTCCCGCTGACGCCCCGCAGAACGGCGAGCCCGCCGATGATTCCGCTAAACAGGGCGGCGGCAAAAGGGATGAAAAAGAGGTTAAATCCCCGGCGCCCCAGCTCCTGGCGCAGGAACATGCCGGCAGAGCCCGCCAGCCAAACGACCCAGAAGCTCGGCCAGTCCCCGCCGAAGAGCCGGGCCAGACTGGCCGCCGTGAGGCCGAGCGCAACCACGACGATCCACCGCCCGTATTCGGCGGGCCGGTGTTGGATGCGCTCCAGCTCAGCCCGGACCTCGGCCAGCTCCCGCCGGCCGTGTTCAACTTCCTCGAGGAGGCGGTTCACCGCCGCCACGGCGGTCAGGTTAACGTTCATGGCCGGGACCCGGTAGCCGACCTTGGTGCGGAACTGCCCGCCCGCAACGGCAGTGAGAAGCAGCGCTTCGTAAGTGACCATCAGGTGGGCCTCGCATCCGAAAGCCGCGGCGAAGCGGGTCACCGATTCCTGGACCTCAGCCGTGTCGGCGCCATTTTGGAGCAACAGACGGCCGACGTGCAGCGCCAGGTGAGCCACCACTTCCACAGGAGAGGGAGGTGCCTGGCCCGGATCGATTAAACCCATTTCGTCCCGCCTCCACGGTTATGCTGTGGTGCCGACCTCATTTTGGTTTCTTCCTCAGGAAAGCGCGTCGGCGATGGCTTTTCCAGCGGTGACGGTGTCGGCGCTGCCGCCAAGATCGCGGGTGCGAAGTGCGGGCACGGCAAGGACTTTCTCGATGGCCTGCACGATCGCAACGCTCGCCTCTGTTTCGCCAAGGTGTTCGAGCATCATGGCCGCCGCCCAGATCTGGCCAACGGGATTGGCGATGCCTTGACCGGCGATGTCCGGCGCAGAACCGTGCACCGGCTCAAACAGCGAAGGAAAGCAGCGTTCGGGGTTGATGTTGGCCGATGGCGCGATGCCGATCGTGCCGGTGCAGGCCGGCCCAAGGTCAGAAAGGATGTCGCCAAAGAGGTTAGAAGCAACCACAACGTCGAACCGGTCGGGGTGAAGGACGAAATGGGCGGTCAGAACGTCGATGTGGTACTTGTCCCAGTGCACCTCAGGAAAACCGCGGGCAATCTCCTCGACCCGCGAATCCCAGTAGGGCATCGTGATGGAGATGCCGTTGGATTTCGTCGCTGAGGTTAGGTGCTTGCGCCCTCGTTTGCGGGCAAGTTCGAACGCGTAACGGACGATCCGGTCGACTCCAACCCGCGTCATGACCGTTTCCTGCAGCACGGTCTCACGGTTCGTCCCGGCGAAAATCGTCCCGCCGATCGATGAGTACTCACCTTCCGTGTTCTCGCGCACGATCACGAAATCGATGTCGCCCGGCTGGCGTCCGGCCAGCGGGCAAGGCACGCCCGGCATTAACCTGACCGGACGCAGGTTCACGTACTGGTCAAACTCGCGGCGGAACTGGACCAAAGATCCCCAGAGCGAAACATGATCGGGTATGACTGCGGGCGATCCGACGGCGCCGAAAAACACCGCGTCGTGGCTCCCAATCTGCTGCTTCCAATCTTCCGGGAGCATCCGGCCATGTTTCAGGTAAAAATCGGCGGAGGCGAAATCGAACGGGTCAAACCTTAGCTCGAACCCGAACTTTTTCGCCGCAGCCTCCAGGACGCGGAGGCCTTCGGGCACGACTTCTTTGCCGATGCCGTCCCCGGGAATGACCGCGATGCGATGCAGGTGACTGGTCTCAGGGGTCTCGTCCATAAATACGGCGCCCGGGTCAATGCATGGGTTCGAAGAGGAAAGACCGCAACGCAGCCGCTGTCTCACTGGGGCGTAGCTCATTCTTCTTACCCTGCCCTGTGAACCCGCTCTCGCCCAGCCAACGACTATCGGAACAGGTTCGTCATGGCAAGGTCGACGATCTCCTCGCCGCGACCGCTCAGAACGGCTTTGGCCATGTAGAGGCTGAAGCCGACCGCTTGCTGCATCTGAATCGTGGGCGGCATCGACAACTCTTGCCGGCTCGTGACGACATCGATCAGGGCCGGTCCATCATGGGCAAATGCTTCTTTCAGGCCTGCATCGAGCGCCCCCGGGTCTTCCACCCGCACCCCGAACAGTCCTGCGGCCCGGGCGAGGTCGGCAAAGTTCGGGTTATGAAGGTCCGTGGCAAAGTCCAGGATGCCGGCTGCCTTCATTTCAAGTTCCACAAACGCCAGCGAGCTGTTGTTGAACACGACGATTTTGACCGGAAGGTTCAGTTGTTTAAGGGTGAGGACGTCGCCCAACAACATCGCTAAACCGCCGTCCCCGGAAAGGGTGATGACCTGGCGGCCCGGGAACGACGCCTGAGCGCCGATGGCTTGAGGAAGGGCATTGGCCATGGAGCCGTGGCTGAACGAGCCCAGAAGGCGTCGCTTGCCGTTCATGGTCAGGTACCGGGCCGCCCAGATCGTGGGTGTGCCGACGTCGCAGCAAAAAACGGCATCTTCAGAGGCAAGTTGGTCGACTGTTCTGGCGACGAACTGCGGGTGGATCGGTTTCTTGCCGGGTACACCGGTCGCGAGATCGTCCAGGTCTTTGCGGGCCTTTCGGTAATGTTGCAAACATTGATCAAGGTAAACCCGATCTTCGCGGGCCTTCAGCTGTGGCGTCAGGGCCTGAAGCGTCGTTTTCACGTCGCCGACCAGACCTACGTCGACCTTGGTGCGACGGCCGATCTGCTCAGGCCGATTATCGATTTGAATGATCGTGGCGTGTTCGGGGAAGAATTGCTGGTACGGAAAGTCCGTTCCAAGCATCAGCAGCGAGTCGCAATTCATCATTGCGTGGTACCCCGAGGAAAAGCCGAGGAGCCCGGTCATGCCGATGTCGAACGGGTTATCGTACTCGATGTATTCTTTGCCCCGCATGGCGTGAACGATGGGCGCGTTGAGTTTAGCGGCCACTCCGACCAACTCCGGATGCGCCCCGGCGCACCCGGCGCCTGCGAGGATGGTCACCTTGCCGGCCGCATTCAGCGTGGCAGCCAGGCTCGCAAGATCGTCGTCGGAGGGACGGAGCACCGGACGCGAAGGTATAAACCGCAGGCGCGGGTGTTGCGCGACTGCTTCCTTGAGCGCGATGTCACCGGGCAGGACGACAACCGCCACGCCCTGGCGCGACACGGCGGTCTGGATGGCAATCTCAAGCGTACGCGGCATCTGTTCCGGGTTTGACACCAGTTCGCAGTAATGGCTGCAATCCAGAAACAGCCGCTCCGGATGGGTTTCCTGAAAGTAATTGCTTCCGATTTCGTGGCTTGGAATGTGGGCGGCAATGGCCAGAACCGGGACGCGGTTCCGGTGGCAATCGTAGAGGCCGTTGATGAGGTGCAGGTTGCCCGGGCCGGCACTCCCGGCGCATACGGCCAACGCACCGGTAAGGTGCGCTTCAGCGCCGGCCGCAAAAGCGCCGACTTCTTCGTGGCGCATCGGAACCCAGGCGATGTCCTTCCGGGTTCGAATGGTGTCCGTGATGCCGTTCAGGGAATCCCCGGCAACGCCGAAAATGCGTTTTACACCCGCTGCGACCAGCGTTTCGAGCAACAACTGAGCGACCGTTTTCTTTGCCATGCCATTTGTCCTTGGTTGGGGTTTGCAGTTGGCTCCGGGGCAGCCCGGGGGCATTCGCCTGGGTTTCCGGAGCGAGGCAGCACGATCTTGCAGCGAAACCGCGGACTTTGCATTCTTATATTGCCGGCGAACATTCCCTGCCGTTGAAAGGGAGGCGGTGAAGGGGGCGCCTGCAGAGGTCGTGGGGACACGCGACCTTACCGACGGCGGGCCGGAACCTTCATCGGGGGCGCTTGAGGACGAGCTCCCCTACCAGGGTCGGTGTGACCCTGGACCGATAAGGCCTCCGAAATCCCGGCCGGAATGCATCCGGTAGGGGAGCTTGTCCTCAAGCGCCCCCACGAGGAAGTCACCAGACGGGAACCCTGGCCTGACGTGGCCGCCACCGGCCCCTTTGTCCGCCTAAAACTGAATTGACGTCCGGCAGCCCAGAACGACAGCGTCCCGGGCATTGTCGTTCGCACCCGGATTGAAGATGTACTGGACGTCGGGCTGCACCGTCCACCACGGTGCGAGCACAATCCGGTACGTTCCTTCCAGCACCGTTTCCGCCCGCGCGCCCGGTTCACCAAGCGCGCGTTGAAACCGGCCGAAATCGCTGCTGATCCAGGAGCGCGCCACGCCGACGCCCAATACGTCATTGATGCGCCCGCGCACCCAGCCCACAAAATTCAAGCCGCCGTCGACGTAGCGATCCACTACGTTGACATCCCCAGGGCTGACGCCGCCGCGAAGAAAGGCGCCGATGGTTCGTCCACCCGACTTAAAAATTTCCTGGTCCGCCACGGCGTAGATCCCGTAATTGGGTCCTTGATCCTGGAATGCCGCGCCGCGAAGCTCGTTCTGGCGCTGTGAATCCCAGCTGTTGAAGGTGCCGGTGTGCACAAAACTGCCAAGCTTGTACGTCCCCTCAAGTCCCCGGTCGCCGGGCGATTGGTTCAGCAGAAATCCAGTCTCAAACAGCATGGAAACACCGTCACGGAAGCGGAAATCCAGCCCGTTTTTGTTTTCAGTCTGGCCGCCGGGGTCACCGCTGAACAACGCTGCTTGAAAATAAAATTTGGACGTCGGTTTGACGAAGAGCCGGACGCCGGGTGCCGCGATCGGGTACACAGGCGCGTTGGGCAGGTTGGCCGCCACAAAGGTGAAGGCCCCGAAGGTCCCGTTGAGGAACAACGCCCCGTAATCGGAGACAAAAAACTCCGTGTCTGCAGCAATCAGGCCCAGCCTCAGCGTGATCCGCTGCCGCCAGAACGATTGCTGGTACCAGAGTTCCTGCAGCCGGGGTGAGTTGTAGCCGGCAATATTGCTGGTGCCGCTGAGGTCCCCCACGAAACGGCCGGAAAGGCTGGGTCCATGAATGTACAAGAAGTTTCCATGCACGACGCCCAACCCGTCCAGGCCGGAGATGCGCGCCAGGTCGGCATCGAGGGCGACGTTGATGACGCCGTCATAGATGAGCCCTCGCCCGGCGCCGCCGGTGGGATTGCCGAAAACCTCGCCGATGTACACCGGCGTGATCGAAAACCCTCGGTACAAGAGCTGTTCGCGCGCTCCGTTCCAATCGCCCGTCAGGCTGCTTTGCTGCCACAGCGTCCGCGGCGCACTGCTCAAACCCTCTGGGACGACGCTCTGGGTCGGAGCTGGAAACGTGGTTTCTGCAGGATTGGGCTGAAACGGGTTTTGGAAAGGGTAAGAGGCCGCTGCGCCGGACGTCACCGCCGCGATCCAGAGCAGGGCGCATGACCAATGGACAAGCAATGGGTTTTTCATCGTTTTTCGCAGGAGTCGAAGGTTCGTCAGGAGGCAACGGAGAGGGCCGACGCCCGTTCCGGCATGGATTGTTGGACTCGCCGGGCACGGAGCTTGGTATAGAGCCATGCCCCACCGACGTAGACCAGGGCGCAAGGCGGGATCAGCAGCCCTTCCCAGGAAGGGTACAATCCCAGCCAGAGGCCGACCCAGTTGGGCAGGGTCAAACCGGGAACTGGGTGTACCGGCAGCCAGCCGACCGTTTGGAACAAGCGGACCGTGGAGCCCAGGAAAGAGACAAGGATCGAAACCACCAGCACCCCCGTGATGACCAGCATGCGGCGGTAAGGAAGTTTGACGCCGAACCGAAAGATCAGGGCGCCCACCACGGCGATGAACAGCGCACCGGCCCCGATCCCGACCCACAAAGCAGCTGAACCCCCTTCCAACCAGAGCGATTGCAGGAAGAGGGTGGTTTCAAAACCCTCGCGGTACACCGTGAGAAATCCTACGCCAAGCAACGCCAGCGCTTCCCATTCCCGGGTGCGCGCATCGGCCGAGGCGCGTGTCAACTGGCGCAGCTTGGCGTTCCATCCCACCCAATAGAATTTGTGGAACACCCAGTTCGTCACCACGAAGAGCACCCCGACCGCGAGCACCGAGACCACGGCCTCCAAGCGTTCGCCGTACTGCGTGAGCGAGCGAATCAGCGTCCGGGATAGAACGAACGTGATGCACGTCGCGCCCAGTGCCAAGCCAGCGCCCCCCATGACCCGCCGCCGGACCACGATGTTCTCGACGCCCCGCAGCCCGGCAAGCAGGGCGGCAAGAATGATGACGGCTTCCATGCCTTCCCGGGCGATGATGGTGAAGGCCGTGTACCCGATCATCGCCGGCGAGACGGCCACCCGCAGGAGCGCAACGCTTTCATCCAGTTTGCGGAGCGTGCGGTCGTACCCGGCCGTTAGCTCCTCGACGGGCGCGCGTCGGTCCAGGAGGGCCTTGATTCCCGGCTCGCCACTGCCGTCTAGAAAACTACGTTCGGCCTGCAGCGCCAGGTCAGGATTCCGGGGCAGCAGCCGGGCTTCAATCTCGGTATCAAACGCAGTGTAGGCTTCGAGCCGTGACCGTTCGGCTTCTTCCCATTGATCGCTGAGGGCGGCCGCGAGTGAGTTGTTTAAATTGGACCTGGCCTCAAGCGCCGTTTCCTCAATGACCTGCTCTTTGTCGCCTCGGAGCCGGGCATCCAATCCGAACTTCGCACCGAGGAGTCCGGCTATTTCCGAAGCACGCCGGTCGATGGTTTCCACGGTGGCCACCGCGGCGACCTCACGACGTAGTTGCGCCAGATTGTCGGCCAGAGCCGGGTAGGCTTCCCGGTAAGCGTCGGCTTCTGTGCGCCGCCACACGGGAGCTAACTCGTGCGTGAGTGTTTGCGCTTGTTCCGCGAACTGGGTCGCTTCACGGTGTTCAAGCGGAATCAGAACGGTCCGGTCCACGACCCCGTTCCGGTACTCCTTTGGCACCAGCCTGACGAACCGCATCAAAAGCCGCTCAAAACGGTGAACGTCGGCATCGGTTAACAGGCTGGGCAGGGCCGTTTCGACCTGACTACGGTACGCTGCCAGGCTCCTGGTCACTTGATCCCCGTCGAAAGGCGGAGCGAGCTCGGGCAATACTGGCGGTGTTGCTGCCGCAGGCAGACCGGCCGCACGCAAGAGCCCTTCGGGAAATGAGGTGAGGGTCTGAATCTCCGCCGCGTGTTGGCGCAAGAACGGCAGGTCGGCGTCTCCGCTCGCCGCTCCTTGCTGGAGGGCATCCAAGAGGTCACGAACCCGCATGACCTGCCAGCTCAGGTATTCGCGGGCCAGCACTCGACCAACGGCGGGGTCACGGAGCCGGTCGGCCGGTTGCTGCAACAGGAGCGCGCCCTCTGCAGAATCGGCAAATCGAGGCAGGGAAATCAAGGCACGCCACGTTTGCCCCTGGGGAACGTTGCCCTCGCGCTGCGCTTCAAGAAGCTCGAGCGCTGCCACGTGCTGAAGGCAGGCACGGACCGTTGCGGCCGTGGCTGCCACGCCTGCTCGATCAAGGCCCTGGAATCGGAGCTGGGGCACCGCGCTCAAAGTCGACGCGTGAAGGACCCCAGGCAGCACCCGCCAAGCTTGCTCCAAACCTGACAGGTCCGGCGGTGCGGCTGAATCGCCGTAGAGATCGATCAGGGCTGCATTCGCCTCGGCCCGCAGGCCTTCCACCGTGGCAGTGACCTGATCGTCTGCGCGGGCGGAGAAAACGACAACCAGCCCCAGAAGCGCAATCCCCACCATCCATGGTTTCATTTAAATCAGGGTGGGTTTTCGTGGGAGATTTACCCCGAGCAACGCGACGGCCTGTTTGAGCTCAGGCCCTAACTGGTCGGTGAGTGCCTTGGCCTGGTACGCGAGTTCCTCGATTTCCAGGATGCTCATTTTGCCGGACTGTTCGCCTGCGTTGGTCCTGGCGATAAACTCCATGATCGCGGCGTAACCCCGCTCGATCTGGCGTGCCAGGGCCGGATCTTTGGCGCTTAAGGCTGGCTGGATTGCCCGATAGGTGAGCTGCAGGCTAGACATGATGCCGCGCATGTCGAGCACCCGGCTCTGGGCCACGTACCGGCCCAATGCATGGCTGGGGTTGTAACGCGAGTCGCGCCAGTCGTCGAAATAGCCGTTGAGCGTCGGCGTCATCCAGACCAGCGCACCCACGCATTCGTCCAGCGTAGGTTGCCAGGCTTCGCTCTTAGCCAGCAGGTCGTCGAGTTTTCGGGCGAGGTCCGTAGCTGCCGCAGTCAGGACTTCAACCCGGGGCAGGTACCGCAGACCTTTTGCCGCCGCGGAGGCCTGGGGTGAAAGGACCTTGAGGAAAACAGTCTTGGTACCCCAAAGGGTCGGCTCGATGACGTAATGAAACAAGTTGCCGTCGCGGTCGACAAGCGTCTGGCCCGCCGGCGTTCTCAGGACAAGCGGGGCTGCCGGGTTGTCCGTCGTCGCTTCTCCTTTAGGAACGCCTGCGTCGAGGTAGGTGTCGAAGTCCACGAAACGTGCCGTGCCGGCCGTGATGCCCTCGATGGTTTCGTATCCACGGTTGTGAAAAGCCCGGTAATCGTCCTGCATCTTGACCAGGAGCGGCAACAGCGCGGGGCCTTCCTCAAGGGCTGCCTGGTTGTAATCGTTGCCGTGGCGGGCAATCAGCTGCTGGTAGGCCGAGGCGCGGTCGGCGAAATCGTGGGCGGCCGCGTCCATCATGCGGACCTTATCAAGGAGGTAAGCCTTGATGGCCCCCGTATCGGCTGCGGCGGGAGCCCCGCGGGCGAGGCCGGCAGTGAGGACGACGAAAGCACAAGCGGAAGAGAAAACGCGGCGCATGGCTATTGAGAATGACTCTCAATAGCAACTTGTCAAGGAGCCGATTCAGGTGGATTTGGTCATTCGTTGTTCCTCCGTCCGTCTCACGCTTTTCCCGGTGCCCGGCTTACCCCGGCAGCTTCCCAGACGCGACGGCTGCGCTTGCGTTGTCAAGGAACGGGGGCGAAGCTCAACGTCGTTTCAGCGGCGCGCTGCGCCGCCCCACGTAGCGGTCCACGCGCCTTCCAGCACAGGACAGAAACCCCACGAAAACCGACCAGATGAAAATCCCCGGGCCTGACCATCCAATCACGATTGAGCCGAACCCTGCACGAATCGTCATTTCCCTCAAAGACCGGGTAATCGCCGATACCCGAAACGCGCTCACGCTTCGCGAGGCAGACTATCCGCCGGTCCAGTACGTTCCGCGCAAGGACGTTGACCTGTCGCTGCTGGAGCGGACGGAACACGCCAGCCATTGTCCCTACAAGGGCGAATGCAATTACTACAGCATTCCCCTCGGCGGCGAACGCTCACGGAACGCCGTTTGGAGCTATGAGCACCCCTTTGCCGCCGTGGCCGAGATCAAGGACCATCTCGCGTTTTATCCGGACCGGGTCGACGAGATCACTGAACAGTCCGTTTCGTAAGCCCCTGGTTCAGGCGGGCCCTGCCGGTGGCCGGGAATTTGTTCCGAACGGCGCGGACCGGGGCCCTCGGGCTACGGCCATCGCAAATAGCGCTGGGAAAACTCGCGCACGACTTGCAACAGGGGCTGGTCCAGGCGGGCAAGGCCCGGCGCTTCGATCTCCGGAGGGATCGGCCCGAAAAAAGCATGGGCAATCCCGCCCGCGATGCAAGCAATGGTGTCGCTGTCGCCGCCGAGCGAGACGGCTTTTCGCACCGCGTCTTCGTAACCGGTCGATTCCAGGAAAGCGGTCAGCGCTTGCGGCACACTGCCTTGGCAGGAGACGTCGAAGCGGTAGGTGCTCCGGATGACGTCCAGGGACGGAGACAGGTCATAGCCGAACCGGCTGACGATCTGGTTTTTGATGAAGGCTTTGGTTTCCCCTTGCCGGGCCAGGAAGACCGCCAGAGCCGTGGCCTGGGCGCCTTTGATCCCTTCGGGGTGGTTGTGCGTGACCTCGGCGCTTCGTTTGGCTTCGGCCAGAACCGCTTCGGCGGTGTCGAAGGCGAACCCCACCGGGCACACGCGCATGGCCGAGCCGTTTCCCCAGCTGTGGTACGGGTGAAGCTTGCCCGTGCTCGCCTGCTGGATGAACGTTCCGCCGTAGCCTGCCTTGGGGTAAGCGAAAAAGTACTCTACGAAAGTTTCTGCGTATGGCTGGCCATGCAGGAGGGCGTCGGCCACCGCCACGGTCAGCACCGTGTCGTCGGTGAAGCGGGAATGGTCTGAGAACAGGGCGAAATCCGTGCCTTTGTAATTCCGGTGCTCGTACGGCGAGCCAATGATGTCTCCAAGGATGGCTCCAATCACAAGGGCGGCATTATGGGGTAAGTCAGGGGGAAGGTGTCACGCCTTTACGCCAGAAAACCGTTTGCCACTTTCCTTGCCGGTGATTGCAGCGATCCTTCGGGTCAGGCTACGTTAAGGTCTGAAGATCGTCGGAAGCCACGGGGCTTTTGCCGCCGCTTACGGGTTAAGGAAGCAGGGGGAGCAGGCGTTGCCTCTCCATTCGCCAGGGTCTCCGTCACGACGCGGGTGGGAACCGGTTCTGATGAACGCGGAGGGCTGCCACTGCCCTGGCCACGCTAGGAAGGAATGATGCGTTCTGCTTTGAGCCGATCGAACAGGTCAAAGAACGAAGCGGGCGTTGGCTGGTAACCCGTGAAGCCTAACAACCGGCTCTGCGTCATGTCATTGACGCACTCAATCTTGCGACCGAGATCGCCGTCGGTGTGCCACCAGGAAACGAGCTTTTCCATGTCTGGTTCCGCGAGATGACCTTTTGCGGCAATGGCCTTCCAG
The DNA here is from genome assembly GCA_036401335.1 of Chthoniobacterales bacterium. Lineage (GTDB taxonomy): Bacteria > Verrucomicrobiota > Verrucomicrobiia > Chthoniobacterales > JAFAMB01 > DASWVC01. The sequence continues at coordinate 12,050 of DASWVC010000217.1, read as the reverse complement.
GTCTCGGCGGCACCGTCCATCCTGCCTTCCAACGGGGCGGGCTTTTGCGGTGGCCCTTGTCCCTCCACACCGAAGTAGGCTGCCAGTTGCGGCCACAGCCACCGCCAACGGAATAGGTCCCCGTTGCTGATGTTGAAGGCATGGCCGTACGCCGCCGGCGTTATTGCGGCCCATTCGAGTTGCTCGGCCAAGATGCGCGCGTCGGTTACGTCGGTCAGTGCGTTCCACTGCTCGTGCGAACCGGGAAAGACGAACGGCTCCCCGCGTTCGCGGCAAAGCGTGGCGTACACCGCCAGCGTGACGCCCATGTTCATCGCGTTGTCACGCGCGTAGCCGATGACGGTGTGCGAGCGATGCACCGTCCAACCGAAGCCGCCCTTTGCAGCGGCATCAAAGAGGATGTCTTCCTGGGTGTAATAGAAGTTCAGACCCGGGAGGCGCGGGTTGTTCTCGCGGAAAGGCGTTTCGGCGTTGGTCTGGCCATAGTTTTCGAAGGGTCCAAGGTAGTGCTTGGTTCCTGTCACCAGCGCCGCGTGCACAAGCCCCCTGCCTTCCAATGCGGCGAACAGGTTGCTGATCATGGCGCCGTTAACACGGACGTTCTCTGCTTCGCTCTCCTGCCGTAGCCAAGTGCAGATGAAAACGTGGGCAGGATCGACGCCGGATAGCGCCGGCTTGAGTGCGGCGGCATCCTGCAAATCGGCGGCCACGGGGCTGACGCCGACCATCTCCTTGGGCTTGCGGGCCACACCGTAGACTTGCCAGCCGTTTGCGACCAGGCGTACGGCCAAGTTACCGCCAGTAATGCCTGTGCTGCCGACGACCAGGGCGGTTTTTGCGTTTTGACTCACCGGTGAAGTATTGTTTTTGCGGCTCAGCCCGAGCAGTGTCAAAGTCTATTTTGCAACGGGCCCACTTGACCGGCTCCGGTGCAAATTTGAACGTGCCTCCCGTGGGCATGGAAATGGGCCGCACTTTCCCGGCCATGATCCGGAGGCGTCTGGCAACAACCCCCGAAATCTTGCCGGCGTTGAGGCGGCTCTCTCACTGAAAAATCAGAATCGTTTAACAGAGCTTCACTCTTCCAGAGCGCAAAACGGTTCCGCTCACTCGTACGCACACGGCTTGCGTGCTTACCGCCCCACCGGCGCCGGCGCAGGCGGCGGCCGGACAGGCGCAGGCGGCTGCGTCCGGGGCCCAAAGTATTTCATCACGACGGAAAAAAACACGGGTGTAAGAAAAATACCGAACAGGGTGACACCGATCATGCCGCTGAAGACGGCGGTGCCGAGCGCCTGGCGCATTTCTGAGCCGGCGCCGAGCGCGTTTACGAGTGGCCAGACGCCCAGTGTGAACGCAAAGGAGGTCATGAGGATGGGACGCAGCCGCAACTGGGCAGCGTTAACGGCTGCATCCCGACGCTCCACGCCAGCGTCGGTCTGTTGTTTGGCGTATTCGACAATTAGAATGGCGTTTTTACAGGCCAGACCTACTAGCACCACAAAGCCAATCTGGGTAAAGATGTTGTTATCCATGTGCCGCAACCAGACGCCGCTGATGGCCGCAAAGAGGCACAAGGGCACGATGAGGATGATTGCCGCCGGCAATACCCAGCTCTCGTATTGGGCAGACAGAACGAGGAAAACAAACAGCACGCACAACGGGAAGATGTAGAGCGCAGAATTGCCGGCCAGGATCTGCTGCAGGGTTAGTTCGGTCCACTCGTAGCCGAACTGGGCCGGCAGGTTTTCGCTCGCCACCTGTTTCATGGTGGCGATGGCCTGCCCCGAACTGAACCCCGGCACGGTCACGCCGTTAATGTCGGCCGACGGGTACAGGTTGTAATGCATCACCTTGTCGGGGCCGCTGGTTTCGCGAACGTTCAACACCGTGCCCAGTGGCACCATCTGGTTCTGGAGGTTGCGCGTGTAGAGGTTGCGGATCGAATCGGGATTGTTCCGGAAAGCAGTCTCGCCCTGAACGTTGACCTGGTAGATGCGGGTCAGGAAATTGAAATCGTTGACGTACGTTGAGCCGAGGTACGCCTGGAGGGTGTTGAACACCGCGTTGATCGGGACATTAAGCGTCTCAACTTTGCGGCGATCAATGTCGAGGTAGATCTGCGGCACCTGCGAACGGAAGCTCGTGAACGCGGCGGCGGTGCCGGGTTGCTGCATGGCTTTGCCGATCAGGTTGTCGGTGGCGGCCTGCAGCGCCGTTACCCCGGCTCCCCGCCGGTCCTGAACCTGGAGCTTGTATCCGCCGGCGTTGCCGATGCCCTGGACGGGCGGAGGCGGAAACACCAGCGCCCGGGCGTCCTGGATCGTGGAAAACCGCCGTTGAACTTCGCCCAGGATGGCGAAGCCGTTCAGCTTCGGATCCTTGATCCGTTCCTCAAACGGCGCGAGCGTCAGGAACGTGGTCACGGTGTTACTGCGGTTGGCGGCGTCGATGCCGGAATAACCGGTGAACTCCACCGTGTGAATCACACCGGGGACCTTGGACGCCAGCGCCACCATTTGTTTGCGAACCTCCTCGGAGCGCTGCAGCGACGAGCCGTCCGGCAGTTGCGCGAACCCGATCAGGTAACCCTGGTCCTGGTTCGGGATAAACCCGCTCGGAACCGCCCGGAAACCGAATCCGGTGAGCACCAGCAGTCCAACGTAAAGGAGCAGGACCACCCCGGCCAAACGAAGGAGGCGGCGCACGACCCAGGCGTACCCGCGGGTGCTGGCATCGAACGCGATGTTGAACAACCGGAAAAACCAGCCAAGGACGAGGTCGATCAGGCGGGTCAGCGGGTCTTTTTTGGCGTCCCGCGGCCGAAGCAGCAGCCCGGCCAGGGCGGGGCTCAGGGTCAATGAATTAAAAGCCGATATGAGGGTGGAGACGGCGATGGTGAGTGCGAACTGCCGGTAGAACTGACCGGTGATGCCGCTGATAAAGGCGGTCGGGATGAAGACGGCGCTCAGCACGATGGCAATGGCCAGGACCGCACCGCCGACCTGGTCCATGGCCTTGCGGGTCGCCTCCTTTGGCTCCATGCCTTCCTCGATGTTCCGCTCCACGGCTTCCACCACCACGATTGCGTCATCCACCACAATGCCGATGGCGAGCACCAGGCCGAAAAGGGACAGGTTGTTCAGCGAGAACCCGAAAGCGGCCATAACCGCGAAGGTGCCGATCAGCGACACCGGCACGGCAATCAGCGGAATGATGGTCGCGCGCCAGGTCTGGAGGAACACCAGCACCACGAGCAACACCAGCACAATGGCTTCGAGCAGGGTGTGGAGAACAGCTTCCACCGATTGCTCAACGAAAGTCGTGGGATTGTAGACGACGGAATATTCCAGCCCTTTGGGGAAGTTCTTCGACAAATCCTTCATGGCGTCGAGCACCCGATGGGAGGTGGCGACGGCGTTGGACCCCGGTTGCTGAAAGATAACAATGGCCTGGGCCGGTTTCCCGTCCAGGTAAGAGGAAAGGCTGTAGTCACGAGCGCCCAGTTCCAGCCGTGCGACGTCGGTCAAGTAGACAATCTCACCGTTGTCGCCCCGTTTGACGATGATCTGCCCGAATTGATCAGGGGTTGCCAAGCGGCCTTCCGTGTTGACGGAGAGTTGCAGGTCCGTGCCGGCCGATGCGGGTTCAGCGCCCAGGCGGCCCGCGGCCACCTGAACATTCTGGGCCTGGATGGCGTCAACGACGTCCTGGGTCGTTAGTTGCCGGGACCACATCCGGTTGGGATCCAACCAGACGCGCATGCTGTACTCGCGTGCGCCGAAGATGTTCACATCGCCGACCCCTTCCAAACGGGAGAGCACATCACGGACCTGCAGGTAGGCGTAGTTGGAGATGTAACCCTGGTTGAGGCTGTTATCGGGCGACAGCAGGTGCACAACCATCATCAGGTTAGGCGACTGTTTCTTGGTCGTGATCCCCAGGGACCGAACTTCCTCAGGCAGCCGGGGCTGTGCGATCGCAACCCGGTTTTGCACCAGCACTTGCGCAATGTCGAGGTTAGTGCCGAGCTTGAAAGTGACCGTCAGGGTCATGGAGCCGTCGCTGGTGGATTGCGAGCTCATGTAGAGCATGTTCTCCACGCCGTTGACTTCCTGCTCGATCGGGGTCGCGACCGTGTCGGCGATGACTTTCGGGTCGGCGCCGGGATAGCTGGCGGTGACCTGCACCGTCGGAGGTACAATGTCGGGGTATTGGGCCGTCGGCAGCGAGAGGTAGGCCAGGGCGCCGGCGATGACGACAACGATGGACAACACCATCGCGAAAATTGGCCGGTCGATAAAAAAATGCGGGAACTTCATGACGATTCTTTGGTCGTTGCTTAATGGCCGCTGGCCGGCCTGTCTCCATTCTGGCGCGGTGCAGCCGGAGCGCCGGCCGGTTCACCAGGGCGTTGCGCGCCTTTGTTAACGCTCACGAGAGTCGCCGGCGGCGCAGGTCGAAATTGGTCCATGTGGCCCGGCTGCGGGGTCACCTTGCCGCCGGGGCGCGCATTGACCAGCCCGTTGATGATCACCACGTCTTCCGGGCCGAGGCCGCTGCGGACGACGCGCAAACCTTCAACGAGCGGACCGAGTTCCACCGGGCGGCTTTGGACGGTGTTAGCAGAATCGACGACCAGTACGAATTTCTGGCCTTGGTCCGTCCCCACCGCCCGATCGGTGATCAGCAGGCCTTGGAACTTCGGCGTGCCCGGCAGGCGAATGTTCACGAACGCGCCGGGCAGCAGGAACCCGTCGTCGTTGTGAAAACGTCCCCGGATCTGCAGGGTGCCGGTTGATGAATTGTAGGTGTTGTTGATGAAGTCGATGATGCCCTCGTGCGGAAACCCGGTTTCATTTTCGAGTTGCAGGTAAACCGGGGTATCCGTGATCCGGGAATCCGGCCGCTGGTCGTGTTTCACCTGGTCGATGTATTTCTGGATCGTCCGTTCGTCGACATTGAAATAGGCGTAGATGGGATCAACGCTCACCACCGTGGTAAGCACGGTGGAATCGCCCTGGACGAGGTTTCCGACGGTAACCAGCTCACGGCTGATCCGCCCGCTGATGGGGGCCTTGATCTGGGTGAAATCCAGGTTCAACTGGGCCGCGTTCACCGTTGCCTGGGCCTGGTAGTACTGTGCCTCGGCCTGATTTTTCTGAGCCAGGCTGGTGTCGTACTCTTCTTTGGATGAAACCCTGGTTTGGAAAAGGCGCTCGGCCCGGGCCAGGTTAGCGGCCTGCAACTGCCGTTGGGTGTCGGCGCTGCGCAGGTTGGCGTTATCCTGGTCAAGGACGGCCTGGTAAGGGCGCGGGTCGATCACGAACAACAAGTCGCCTTTGTTGACCAGGTCACCCGCTTTGAAGGTAATGTTGTCGATGTAGCCGCTGACCCGGGGACGAATGTCGACGCTCTCGACGGCGTCCGTGCGTCCGGTGTATTCGTCCCATTCCACGATCTCCTTCTGGATCGGCTTTGCCACGGTGACCGGGGGCGGTGGCGGGGGCGCTGCGCCGGCCGTTGAGGATGAGGGTTTGCAGCCTGCGCCGGCCAGCCATCCGGCAGCCAGCAGGAGGGCGGTAAGCCACCGTTTCTGATCGGGTAAAAGCACGTTCATCGCGTCTTGAGGGTCTTGCGTCCGAGGTTGCACGCGGGCGGTCTTGGCCGGCTGGGGGCATCCCGGCCGGGGCCAAAGACCCCGGGGCGGTAGCGCGGGAGACGCCTGCAGATTCGCATGGATCGGGACGTGGCCCCGGTCGTGACCATAGCGTGCCACGGGCAGCCGCCAAGGAAAATCGACTTGCGCGCATCGTTGCATAAATTCGACAAGGTGCGAGCCAATGGGTGGTGCGAACCTTTCTGTCGCCGGTCTATAGCCGCGGCAGAACAATGCACGCGTGAACTTTTCCGTCTCCCCTTTACCCCCTTTTCGGTTAGGTCCATGGTGTTTGCCCGCTCGACGCGGGCAGGCATTCGTGGCGTTCAACGTCCTGAATCACATCAATACCCATGAGTAACTCGCGCAGAAAAATAACCTTTATCGGAGCGGGCAGCACCGTTTTTGCCAAGAACCTGATCGGGGACATCCTTTCCTACCCTGAGCTCGCGGACTCCGCCATCTGCCTGTTTGACGTTGATCCCGAGCGCCTGAAGTCCTCGGAAATCGTGGCCCACCGGATCGCGCAAAGCCTCGGGGCCGCCGCTGCCACCGTGGAAACGACAACCGATCGCGCCCGGGCCCTCGACGGTGCTTCCTATGCCATCAACATGATTCAGGTTGGCGGCTACCGGCCGTGCACGGTGACCGATTTTGAGGTGCCAAAGCGCTACGGCCTTCGCCAGACGATTGCGGACACGCTGGGCGTCGGCGGCATCATGCGGGCGCTGCGAACGATCCCTGTCCTGATCGCCATGACCCGGGACATGGAACGGCTTTGCCCGGACGTCGTTCACCTGAATTACGTGAACCCGATGGCCATGAACTGCTGGGCTTTAAGCGAGGTTTCGAAGGTGCGGACGATCGGGCTTTGCCACAGCGTGCAACACACGGCGGAAGAGTTGGCGCACGACATCGGTGTGCCGGTGGAAGAGATCAATTACGTCGTGGCCGGCATCAATCACGTTGCCTTTTTTCTGACCTTCGAACGCGAAGGCCGCGATCTTTACCCGGAGATCCGGCGCGTGATCGACGAGGGCAGGGTGCCCGACTGGAACCGGGTGCGGTATGATCTGTTCACGCGGCTGGGGTATTTTGTAACGGAATCGAGCGAGCACCTTTCGGAGTACGTGCCCTGGTACATCAAACGGGGGAGGGAAGACCTCATCAAGAAATTCAACATCCCGCTGGATGAATACCCGCGCCGTTGCGAGACGCAGATTGCGGAGTGGCAGAAGATGCAGTCGCAGCTGGAGAACTCGGATGAGCCGCTCGCGGTCCGGCGCAGTGTTGAGTACGGTTCTCAGATCATTCACAGCATGGAAACGGGGACGCCCCGGGTGGTTTACGGCAATGTCGCCAACCACGGCTTGATTGAAAACCTTCCGGCGGGATGCTGCATTGAGGTGCCGTGCGTCGTGGACAAGAACGGCGTTCAGCCGGTCCGGATCGGACGGCTGCCTACCCAGCTGGCTGCGCTGATGCAGACCAATGTCAATGTCCAGGCGCTGGCGGTGGAAGGTATCCTGACCGGCAACCGGGACCGGATTTATCAGGCCAGCATGTTCGACCCACACACTTCCGCGGAGCTCGACCTCGACCAGACGTGGGCGCTCGTGGATGAGTTGCTCGCGGCCCATGGCGAGTACATTCCCGCTACGTTGCGGACCGGCCTTGATAAGAAGGCGATGCAGGGCGCCGCGATCTGAGCAGTCCCCAGCAAACCCCAGGCGCTCCAAATGCCGGTTCTGGATACCTCGGTTCATGGATGACGCGCCTGTTCTGATTGTCGGTGGCGGACCCGTTGGATTGTCGCTGGCATTGGGGTTAGCGCGGCACAACGTTCGCTCGATCCTGTTTGAGGCAAAATCCGAAGGCGATCCCCATTCACGCGCGCTTGGCATCCTCCCGAGAAGTCTTGAGATTTTCCGGGGCTGGGGCATCTATGACCGTTTCGTGAATGAGGGCCTGTTGCTGTCGCGGGTAGACGTCTGGGCCGCCGGCCGGACAAGCCCGGTCGCCACGCTCGACCTGACCGTTCTCAGCCGTTTGAGCTCGGCGCCCGGCGTCCTGGTGCTCCCACAGGACGTCACGGAAGCCCTTTTGCTTGAAGCCGTGAAAGCCACCGGTTTGACGGAAGTACTGCCCGGGTGCCGTGCCCACGAAATGGCGGAAGACGCTTCCGGGGCCTGGGCTCGCGTGACTGACCGGGACGGGGTGGCCCGCACCTACCGGGGTCAGTACCTGGTGGGTTGCGACGGCGCCCATAGCACCGTGCGCAAGAGCCTTGGATGGGAGTTGGAAGGGAAAACGTACCGAAGCCGGGTGCTGCTGGTTGATGTCCGGATCCGGGACGAGCGGGACCGGCTTCCCTGGCCCAGGTTAGCCCAGCGTCGACGCGGTGTTTTGGCGTCTGTGCGTTACAAGGCAGAGCACTGGCGGCTGGTATCAATCCTGAACAAGGATGAATCCGATGAGATGGCGCTGACGACCTTTGCGATCGGCCAGCGCGTTGCCGCGCTTTTCGGCGCCGGCTCGTACGAGCAGCTTTGGGCGAGCGTTTTCCAGATTCATTGCCGGACGAGCCCTCACCTGCGGCGCGGACGGCTCTTGTTGGCAGGGGACGCCGGGCACATCAACAGCCCGGCCGGCGGTCAAGGGATGAACAGCGGCATTCAGGACGCGCACAACCTGGCCTGGAAACTGGCCCGGGCGCTCGCGGGAGCCGATGCCGAGGCCCTGCTTTCTTCTTATGAAGCCGAACGCCGCGAGGCAATCGTCAATGGGGTGGCCCGGTACACGGATTTCCTGACCCGGGTCGGGCTGCTTGCACCCGGACCGGTGCGCAGTGCGTTTGGGACCGTTGTCCGAATGGCTCCCCGACTTGGGCTTTTGCGCCGTTTAGCGCCAAGGATCGGCATGCTTGATACGGTTTATTCGCGATCGGCCATCTTGTCGGGAGAAGGCCGCTGGGTGGGACGGCGCGCACCGGACGGAGACCTCATCGCACCGGATGGAAGCCACGTTCGGTTGTTGGATCTGGCCGGTCCGCACCCCGTGTTGTTGCTCTTTACCGACGGAAGCCTGCCCGGCTGGAACGCGGCGCAGGTGGCAGAGCTTTTCCCGGATGTTCGTGACCTGAAAATCGCGGTGCTGAGCCCCCCTTGCGCTCCCGCGGACGCCGGGACCTATCGGATTGGCCCTGACGGCGTGCTCTGGAAAGCCTGGAGCGTCACCGGAGACACCGCCGCTTTGATCCGCCCGGATGGTCACATCGGGTGGATGGGGCGCCGGCCGCGCCCAGCCCAATTGGCGGCGGGTGTACGGCAGGCGCTGGGTTCCTGGCCTCTTGCCGGGGAAGAAGGTGTCGGGGTATCGGCCTGACGGCGTGTCGGGGTGGAAAAACGTGGGGATCGCGCCCGGCCTGGCTCATCTTAAAACAGAATTGTAACGGGTGGTAGAAGCATGAAAACAAGGAGCGCGGGAGCTTACGGACCGACGGTTCTGGAAGGAATCGAGCTAACCCATGTTTTCCGACAAATTGGTCCGCTGCGATTGCATTGCGTGGAAGCAGGTCCGGAGGATGGGCCACTGGTGCTGTTGCTGCACGGCTTTCCAGAATGCTGGTGGAGCTGGCATCGGCAGATTGGCTCCCTTGTGAGCGCGGGAATGCATGTGGTGGTACCGGATCGAACGGCTGGTAGTTCTCAACGCACCGCACCCGGGCGTTTTCGGTTCGTACCTGCGCCGGTCGCCAACGCAGCTTGTTCGCAGCGCGTACATCGGCTTTTTCCAACTGCCCTGGTTACCCGAAAACGTGCTTGGCGCGCGCAATTTCCAGGTGTTGGCAGCGGCCATGACGCGCACCAATCGCCCCGGCACCATCACTGACGGGGACTTGGCCATTTACCGGCAGGCCTGGGCTCAGCCGGGGGCGTTGACCGCGATGCTGAACTGGTACCGCGCGCTGCCCTGGAGCGTCAAACAAGGTCTCGGACGCGTGCAGATGCCGGCACTGGTGCTATGGGGAACCCGGGATGTGGCCTTGGAACGTGGATTGGCGCAGGACAGCGTCCGTTTGTGTGAGGACGGGCGTCTGCAATGGTTTGAGGGCGCCAGCCACTTCGTGCAACATGAGGAGCCCGCCGCCGTGGGTGCCGCCCTGGTCGGCTTTCTGAAGCGATAAGCGCATTGGGGGAAGAACGCGGCCGGGCAATGGCACGAAGGTAAGGGAGTTCAGGGTGGAAAAACGCGGTGACCGGCCTGGTCGGCAGGTCCGGCGGTCCTCGGCTGGCCGTAAGTAAGGCAAGCCACCATCCCGGGGGGCTTTTGAGGAGGTCGCGTGGGGACAAGCGACCCTACCGGACGGGCTACCGGTCCGGTGCCCCTTTAGGGCCTAAAAGCCCGCCGGATGCCCCATCGTCCGACGGCTCGAGCGAAGTAAAACAGTGAGGGACAAACCGGCTTCGGTTGCTCGTGATCGGACCGGCTTCCTCACGGATTCCCAACCCGCAACTCTTGTCCCCAACCATCCACACGCCAAAGACGGGCCGGACCAGTGCGTCACCTTCTTCCGGTTGGTCCGGCGCGGCGAAGCCGCGTTGCTGGAATCGGGCCTGGCAGACAAAGCCGTCGTCGCCGTAGCCACCGGCAAGCGTCGCTACGGTGCGGTTCCCTTCGCAGACTTGAACGTTTTGCCCTTCCCGGCCAAAGTTGGGCTTGCGGACGTAGGCACGTTGCGCGCTCTGGGGAAGGCGTTCGGGTTCAAACGCCGCAGGCAGCAGGTTCGGATGCCCGGGAAACAACTCCCACAGAAGCGTGAGAATGGCTTTATTACCAAGGAGAATTTTCCATGCGGGTTCAACCCAACGGGTCCCAGCTCCGGTCAGGTGAGCCGCGAACGGTTCACGGAAGAGGTCTTCCCACGGGTAAAGTTTAAAGAGGGTACGTAGAGGACGGTCCTCACGGTCCCGGAATTCACCGGCGCCGGCATTCCAACCAACCTCGCGGATGTCAAGAAGGTGGGGTTTAAGGTCCGCCTGTTGCGCGGTGTCGGCGAGGTAAACTAAATTTTGCGCGTCTTCCGGCACATGGAGCAGCCCGGCAAAGTGAACGTCGCTGCCGCGTCGTCCGATGCGGCGCCACCGCTCAATCAAGGCTTCATGCAGGCCGTTAAACTGGTCGTGGCCAAGTGCTTTGGGGTCGCGATCGATGCCCCCGTAGTGGTCTTCCAGCCAAAACCATTGAGCAACCGCGGCTTCCACGAGACCGGTCGGGGTATCTGCGTTGTATTCGTAAAGCTTGGGGTGAGGATCATGGGAAGGGTCGTAGCCGAAGTCGAACCGCCCGTAGAAGCTTGGCTCCTGACGTTCCCAGGAGGCGCGCAGGAGCGGAACGGCGTGTTCCGGTAGCCCGAGGCGGCCCATAATCCAGGCTTTGTCGAGCGTTTGCGGGATGACCTGCAGGCAAAGGCTGTGGACCGCGTCGGCAGCCGCTTCCAGCCTGTCCACCTCTGCAACGGAAAGCTCGTAATGGGCGGTTTCGCACCAGTACGGGCGCGGGACGTCGGAAGCAGGCCTTTGCATAACGCCGTCTTGGTGGAACGGCGGACCAGCGTGGGTGTGGTACGTCAGCCCTTGAGATTCCACCCTGGTTTGCCAGCCCTCACGCGGAGCGTGGTTAACGCGGTTCATGCAAGCGTGTGCACCCTTTCATTTCTGGGTACGCCGATCCGATACCGGAAAAGCTTTGCGTCATGGTTATGGTTGACCGTTAGCGTTTGGGGTCAGGCCCCGGCGCCTCCACCGCGAAGTCCGCCGAAGCCGCCCCGCACGGTCTCTCCGTGAGCGCTTCCCACCCCGTCGCGGGAAGAGCCGGTGCGGGTGGCCGCACCGAAACCTTGGCTCGGCATGAAGGATCTGCTGCGCAAGGAAGTTTGGTAGCTGGATCCCGGGTGGTTGAACAAGTACCACCAAACCCACCACGGAATTCCAGGCGAGTGGTAGCCCTGAGCGTAAGCTTCGCGTTCGTGCTGGGCCCGTTCATTGCCCGACCAATCAGACGAGAGCCGGTTCGCCTCGGCTGTATCTTGTGCCGTTGGAGTAACGCTTCCTTCCGGTGTTGCCAGGGGAACGGGTGTGCCACGCTCGCCTTGAACTTCCAGGGAGGGTGCGCGGCTGCATCCCGCGAGACCCAAAGACAGGGTAGCAGCTGCCGCGGCCGTACCCAGGAGCGTCAGGTGAACCCGACGCGGAGAACGTGCAATCATGTAAGGAAAGAGAGCTGGTAGAAGCCGACCCTTTCGGTTGTTTGTACGTTAGCATGCTTTGCGGATGGTTCAACCATGACCCGGAAGGCCTGGTCCCGTAGGGTTACCGCGTGACCACCGGCA
>DASWVC010000216.1:0-2929 GCA_036401335.1 Chthoniobacterales bacterium | reverse complement strand
CCGCCGAACTGGAAGACCGCGCTCCTCGTCATCCTCGGACTCTTCCCGATCGTGATGCTCGAGATGCGTTTCCTCAACCCTGTCCTTGTTTCCGCGGGTCTGCACGCGTCTCCTGCTACCTTCATTGCTAACCTTGTCAGTGTTTTCGGAACGACCTTTGTGACGATGCCGCTTTTTATTCGCTGGTTTGGCTGGTGGCTGTTCACAGAGGAAGGGACGCCGGCGTGGATCTTGCCGGTTGGCCTTGGTTTACTGGCGTTCCTCTTCGCCCTCGAGGTTGGTGCGCTCTGGCCTCTGCTGCCATAGGGAAAGCCAAGGACGATCAGCAAATGCGGCACGGCCGGGCTTTCGGCGAGCGATGAAATGGAGGACCGTCCTTTATGGAAAATCTCGAACACCGGATCGGGAACCTGACCATCGTGAAGGTTCCAGAGTTAGAACTGAACGCCTTCAGTGCACCGCAGCTTTTGCCAGGCCTTAAACCCGATGCCATTGCCGAACGGCCCGGGTGGATCGATCCCCAGAGCTACGATGCAAACACAGGTAAGGTGTTTCTCAGCGTCCATACATGGGCGATCAAGGGGGATGGCAAAACGATCCTGATCGACACCGGCGCGGGCAACGACAAAGACCGGCCAACGATGAAGGTCCTCGATCATCTGCATCAACCCTACCTTGAGAAGCTGGCCGCAGCGGAGGTGCAGCGGGAAGACGTGAGTTATGTGCTCCTTACTCACCTCCACGCCGATCACGTGGGCTGGAACACGAGCCGCCAGGATGGGCGCTGGGTTCCCACCTTCCCCAATGCTACCGTTATCTGCTCCGCCCTGGAATGGCGTTATGGGGAGGCTCTTGCCGCAAAAAACAAAGCGGGCATCGAGGCAGTCAGGGCAGAAGCCGGTTTGGGCGAGCCGATCCGAACGCCCGTGGCCGGGGTTTTCGAGGACAGCATGGCTCCCCTGCATCAGGCGGGTTTGCTGCGGCAAATCCAGGTGGATGGCAGTGAAGTGCTTCCGGGCATCCGATTCTTGCCCACACCTGGCCACAGCATTGACCACGCCGCGATCTCGGTGGCTTCGCAGGGCGAGCAAGCCATCTTTGGCGGCGACGTGACGCACCACCCGTTCGAGATTTTCGATCCGGACCTGGTGTCCATGTTCTGCGAGTTTCCGGATGCGGCTCGACGGTCGAGGCGCCAACTGCTGGAACTGGTGGCACAAACCGGGTCGCGCTATTTCACCAGCCACTTTCCCGGGTCGTCCGTCGGCCGCATCACGCGTGAGGGTGGCAGCTACGGCTGGAGGTTTCTCGGGTAAGCCGGTTGGCTTTGCATCGCTCATGGCTCATCATTTGCGTCCCAAAGCGTCACGTCCTTGAGCTTAGAAAAATCCTTGTCAAAAGAGGCAATCGCGATGCCGGACGCGACGGCCTGCGCCGCCAGATAACGGTCGTAGAAATCGCAATTTGTGGCTTTGAAGCGGGCCAGGCCGTCCAGAACAGGAGCAAGGCCAGTGCAGTAAACGCCCGCACGGACCAGCAGTTTAGCAAGCTTCTCCGCGACGGGTTTCCGCTCTAGTTTGTAATAAGACGTGAGAACCCAAACGGCTTCGGCAATCCCAAGATCCGTAAGAACGAGAAGGCACTCCCGGTTAGCAGCTTGCTGAAACAGGCGGGATGCTTTCGGTTAGAGCTCCTCGTGATCGCCAAGCAGGAATCGGAGCAGGACGTTGGTGTCGAGCAGGTACTTCCTCATAGAAACTTGGCACGTTGGGCCTGACGTGCTTTCTCGCGTTCTTCCGCTTTCGACGCTGCGGGAACGCCGCTCCTGAGGGAGCCGGCGAGATCCATGAGGTTTTCCGTCTCTGACCGGACTACGACGCTCTCGTCGCGAAGTTCGTAGGTGATACGCTGATGGGGTTTCAGGTTCAGGGCTTTCCGAACCTTAGCGGGAATGGTGGTTTGTCCACGTTCAGTAATGGTCGAAGTCAGTATTGACTTACTTTTCATAATGCATTGCGTATTTTCTTGCATTGTACCATGCGTCTACATCGGCGGATCTTTGCCGACCGGGCCAGCGCGACGACGCGCCGGCAACGGCGTGTGAAGGCAGGCGCTGACTGCAGAAGGGGTTTGCAACCAACGACGGCTGGTTTTCGTTTGGGACCTGAAGCTTTACCTGTTTGACCTCGGGCTGGTGGCCGGCGTGCACCCGGCACCGGGCGAACCGCCACACCCGTTTCTACAGGCCAGAGAGGAACAGACCGTCCTGCGTCAACTGGCCCGCCTCAGTGTGGAGCCACGTCAGATTGAGTTGATGATTGCGACCCACCTCGATGAGGATCACGCGGGGTTCATCGATGCGTTCCCAAAAACCGAGATCGTGATCCAGCAAGGGCACCGAGCCGCGATCCGCGACCTTGGCCTGCCCCGTTTTGACGCGGTCCGTCCGAACTGGGACCCCGCGGACCTTCGTTTTCGGGAAGTTCAAGGGGATGTAGAAGTGACCGAGGGCGTTAGCGTGATTGAATCCGGAGGGCACGTGCCCGGCCACCAGAGCGTTTTGGTGGAACTCCCGCAAACCGGCCCGGTGCTCCTGGCCATCGACGCAATCCCCCACCATGAAATGATTGATCCGGAGACAAGGGTTATCATGCCAATCGACCTTGACGCGATGCGCACGCGCGAGAGCACCCGCAAGTTGATGGAACCGGCCGCGCAGGCACCCGCGCTCCGGTCAAGGTTGACCCATGCCCGTCGGAGAACGATAGAAAGTGGTTGGCTCCTAAATCCAGAGTAGCAAAAAAGTCCGGGTGCCAGCCCGAAGCGGCACGGCGAAGGCCGAATGCTCGAAAACGACGGCAAAAGCCGGCCGAGGATCCATGTGCCTGCGGCGGGGAACCGCCTTGTTACCAACACCTGCTGGAAGGTT
>DASWVC010000215.1:0-4002 GCA_036401335.1 Chthoniobacterales bacterium | reverse complement strand
GAATTGCCGCTGCTGGCCGATAACCTGGACCTGTTTACGTACCGGTCAGTCTTGGAATGTTTTTTCGGACTTTATGCGCCCCTCGAAGAAGGCTTGGGCAAGCTGCGCCCCTGCCTGGCCGAACTGACCGACCTCGAGCAACGTTGGAAAACTCCCTTGCTTGCACACGACCTGAGCGCGTTGGGGGTGCGCCTGCCAGACGTACCGCTTTCACCGTACGGCAATCTGCCGCTTGAGTCCCGCGCCCAGGCTCTCGGTGTGATGTACGTGCTTGAGGGCGCTACCCTGGGGGGGCAAATCATGGCCCGGCATGTGCGCGAACGCCTTCACCTGGATGAGGCCAACGGGGCGTCGTTCCTGCAGGGTTACGGGCGCTTGACCGGCCCCCGGTGGCAGGCCTTCCTCACTGTTGCGCGACGGCTCATTGGAGATCATGCCGAGGCTTCGGAGGCAGTTGCGTCCGCCGGCCGGACCTTTGAAGCCTTCCTGTCCTGGTCGCGGCGGTGCGGCCTGGCGCACCTTCCGCCGTCAGGTACCAAGCCTGGCGCGAACCTGCCGGGCCCCTGATCGGCATTCAAGATGCACGTTGCATCCGGGGCTCCTCGAAGGACGTGTCGGCGTGCGGTGCACAGGGGCGAGCTCGGCCAGCTGCCGCGCGGTCAGGCCGTAGCGGATGGCGGTGGAAGCCAGGTTTACCAGTTCGACCGCGTGGCGGCCGATGGCCAAGCAGCCCAGCAGCCGGGCCGTGCCCAGTTGCACCACCAGCTTGAGCCGGGTCGGTTCGGGCTCGATGACCGTGGCGTCCTCGTCGGTGATAAACCGCAGCGTGTCGGCCAGCACCTCCACGTCCTGGCTGGCGGCGTTGGCTTCCGCCTCCGTCCAGCCGGCCGCCGCGATGGGCGGGTTGGTGTGCAGGCAGCGCAGGATCCAGTGCCGGTCGAAGCGGGCCGGCACGCCCCGGATGGTTTCGACGGCCACGCGCGCCTGGGCCGCCGCCACGCTGTCGAGCAGGCGCAGGCCGTTGACGTCGCCGATGGTGAACACCGTGGCCACCAGCGTCAGTGAGGTGTCGCCGATTTCGCGGACAGGGGTGCTAGACTGGAAATGCCCCCATGAGTAAGGAACCGAATAAATTTGCCCGTCGTTACGACGAGGACTTTAAACGCCAAAGGGTGAAATGGATCGACACGCAGCAGCGCTCGAAACGGGAGCTCAGCCGCGAACTGGGCGTGTCGGAATGGAGCTTGTCGCGTTGGTGCAAACAGTACGGCAAGGACGCGGCGGCCGGCGGGCCGCCACCCCCCCGGCGGCCCGCTGGCCGCCGCCCCCACCCTCGAGGCCGAGGTGGCCCGGCTCCGGCGCGAGGTCGACGTCGTCAGCCGGCAACGGGACATTTTAAAAAAAGCCTTGGCCATCTTGGGGCAGGAACCGCCGTGTGGCGCAGGAACTGGTCGCTGTCGAGCACCCCCGCTTTCTCCAGGCCCGCGTAGGCGGGCCGCGAGCCAGTGGCCACGATGATGTGCTCGGCGCGCACGACCTCGTCGCGCTGGCCTGGCTCCTCCTTGACCACGAGCTCTTGGGGACCGAAAAAACGGGCCCGGCCAAACTTGACCTCCACTTTGGCGCAGTCCAGGGCCCGCCCGAGCTCCTCGGTCAACCGCCCGCTGGTGCGCCGTTGGACCCCCAGCCAGTCGCTCCAGCCCGACTCGATCAAGTCCACCGAGGTGCCCAGCCGGTGGCTGCGTTCGGCGGTGTCGTCAAAATGCGTTGCGCAAGCGCGCAAGGCGCGCACGGCGTGGACCCCGCGGTGGAAACACGTTCCGCCCAGGCTGCCGGCCTCCACCAGCAACGTGGACAGCCCGGAGCGCCCAGACTGCAGCGCGGCGTCTTTGCCGGCCGAACCGGACCCGATGACGATCACTTGATAATGGCTATTCATGGGTTGGGCAGCCAGGGTAGGAGCAGGCGGTAAACAAAGGGTTCAACCTTTCGTCCAGAAAGGCCGCCCGCGGGCCCGTTGGAAGCGGGACGCTAAGGATAAAAGTCATGGGCTAACCAGAAAACACCTCGTCCGAGCTCATTTCCGCGCCATTGTTTCCAGGTGGTACAATCTTAGAGTTAAAAAGCTACCTGTGGGAACGCAAACCGTTGGGTCGCTGCAATAAACAATCAGCCGGTGGGTTGGTGGAGGCCAATGAGCGTCTGGCAAAAGTAAACCCGGCCTTTGCGGAGCCGTTGCGGGAAACGCCGAACTGGGACCGTTCCGAATTGCTTTTTCATTTTTCGCAGAACAGCATGCTCCGGAGGGGCCGCGTGCGCCGGTGGCTGGTCAGCGGTTGTAGGATCATTGATTCGACCACGATTACATCCCATGACAGCGCCGCCAAAGATCATCGCTACCAAAGGGGCCCTCACCGACGAGGTTTTCCTCAGGAAAATCGTAGTCGCAGTTGATCTGTCGCCGCATTCCGGCGCTACCGCTCAGTATGCGGCTGAGATTGCCCGCTCCTTTGGAGCATCGCTCGTCCTGGTCCACGTCTACCCGGTGGAGCAGGTCAACGACTTTGCCGGCGCAACCGGCTACGAGGCTGATGAAAGGCAGCGGCAGGCTGCCGAACGCGCGTTGCAGGACCTGACCGAAACGCTTCGGGAGAGCGGGCAGGAATGCGAATCGGTTTTTCTCATCGGCCAACCGGCTGCGCAGGTGTCTGCCGTGGCGAGTGAGTTGGGGGCGGACTTGATCGTTACGGCCATCCATCACCCAAGCGTTCTCGGGCAGTTGTTCAAATGGGACCAGGCGCCCAGGATCGTTCACCGCGCGCCCTGTTCAGTCCTGGTTTACCACGACGCAGAGGGTTCGCCGGGAGGTACGCTTGCGCGGCCGGAAGCCGCGCGCAGATTGATTCTGGCGCCGGTTGACCTCATCGCGGAATCTGCACCTGCCCTCGAGTTCGCGGTGACCCTGGCCTGCCGCTGGGACGCTGACCTGTACGTGCTGCACGTCTTTTCCACGCCCGAATCGGCCGCCAGTTCCCATTACCCCCACGAGGTACAAGGCGTGGAAGGTTACCGTCAGGCCCGGAGCGCGAAATTGCAGGAATGGGTCAGCCGGTTGCAATCCCGGCACCCGCGTACCTACCCGCTGTTTGAAGCGGACCAGTCGCCGGTTGACTGCATCCAGCAAACATCCCGCCAGCTTCGTGCGGACCTGATCGTGATCAGCGCCCACAACGCGCAAAGCGGATGGTCGTGGTTCCTGCCCGTCAGCGACGTGGACGGGATCACTCGCCGGGCCGGCCAGCCGGTGCTCGTTTTCCGGCGGCGCGAAACGCCGGGCGCTTCGCGGTAGCTTAGCCCCTTCGGTCAGGCCTGCATCGATCGGCACCCGGGAAAGTTCCGGCTCAGGTCCGTCTAGCGCGAATATTTCACCATGAGGGCAAAAAAGTAGCGAAGCCTTTTGTGTAACCTGCTGGCGTTGAGGTGCTTGAACTTACCCTAACAGGAGACTTCGCTGACATCGTTTCCGGAGTGATTCACGACCGAGCGGAGCGCCCCTGCAGCAGCGCATTTATGGCTTGGCCCTGGGCTACGAAGACCTGAACGATCACGATGCGTTACGCCAGGACCCGTTGTGGCAAACGGCCGCCGAACGCGACGAAGCCCTCGGGGGCAGTTCGACCCTCTGCCGGTGGGAGAACCGGGCGGGGCGCAAGGAGGCGTGGCTCATGCACCAAGTGCTTTTTGAGCAGTTTACGGCCAGCTTTGAGGGGCCGCCCGAAGAGTTAATCCTGGATTTTGATGCCACCGATGACCGGGTGCACGGCTCCCAAGTCGGGGCCTTCTTCCACGGCTACTACTGCTTTTTGCCCCTCTCCGTGTTCTGCGGCGACCAGTTGGTGGTGAGTTATTTACGGCCTAGCAACGGCGACGCCGCGCGCCACGCGTGGGCCGTGCGGTCACGCTTGGTTAAGGCGCTGCGCCAAAAATGGCCGGCGGTGCGCA
>DASWVC010000214.1:0-5483 GCA_036401335.1 Chthoniobacterales bacterium | reverse complement strand
CGGCATTCAAGGCAGAAACGCCGATTACCTGGATGCGACGAAAAACCGGGACCGCGGTGTGGAACTGGCCAAGGCAGGCGATATTTCTCAGGAGAACCTGGATAACCTGCAACGGACTTACCAGGTGGCCCTGGCCAACCTAAACCAATCCCGGGCGGCCAAGGTCGTCGCGGAGCAGGATGCCGTCGCCCAAAATGCCAGGATCAGGCAAACCGAAACCGCCCTGGCCAGGGCGGACTTCGAGTTGAGCCGGACTGAGGTGAGATCGCCCGTGAACGGCCGGGTGGCCCCGTTTCAGCTCCGGCCGGGAAGCTACCTCGAAATCGGTAAGCCGGTGATGGCGCTCCTGACGGACGAGAACTGGCGGGTCGTGGCCAATCTGGACGAAAGGCACCTGCGCGGGCTTCGGCCGGGCCAGGCCGTTTGGTTCTCATTGGGATCGGACCCTTGGCGGATTCACGCCGGTCGTGTGCGCAGCCTTTCGCCGGGCGTCGCGCGCACCTCCGCCGCTCCCAACGTGCTTCCCTACGTCGCACCCGACACGGATTGGATCCGCCTCCCGCGCCGATTTCCGGTCGAGATCGATATCGGTACCCTTCCAGCACAGCTATCCCTCTACATGGGTGCCAACGCGACGGTCTGGTGGACAAACCCTTAAGCCAAAACAGTCCCCGTGCGCTTCGATGTTCGCCATAGCTTGATTACCGGCGCGTCCTGCTGGGTGGCTGCCACACTCGCCTTTTTTCTCCACTGCGAAAGTCCCTGGTGGGCCGTCATCTCGGCCTGGATTGTCTCCGGACCGGACCTTCATGCCTCCGCGTTCCGGGCCGGACTGCGCGTGCTGGGGACCCTGGCCGGCTACGGTGTCGGCTACTCCGTCGCCCATCTCGCCGCGGGCGATCCGTTCGCCCAGGTCATCGGAATGGCACTTGTCGGGGCTATAGGCACCTACCAGCGTTTTCGCAGCCGCTACTCGTATGCCTGGATTATCGGGTGCATCACCGCCCAGATCCTTATTGTTCTGGCGATCACTGACCCAAGCTCCGTTTACCGCACCGCCCATTACCGGCTTTACGAAATCATTTCGGGGGTGGTGGCAGTGACATTGTGTCAGCGCCTGCTTGTGCCGCTGCTTGGGTTCGAAACGTCGCCGGTGCCGGCCGGCCAGTCCACGGAGAGCAGCCCCGGTTTTGTCCCGGTCGCCAGAAGGAAGTTGTTGACCGCGGCTTTCGTGGGCGGGTTGCTGCCGGTGGCCATCATGGTGCTCTGGTCGCGGTTCAGCCTGCCGAGCCCGGTTCAGATCGTCGTCACCGCCCTGGCCACGATCGACCACGATGTGGCTTCTGCCCAGGTCAAGGCGGCGCAACGGCTGTTGGGATGCTTGACCGGCGGTGCCCTCGGCTGCCTGACCGTGTTCCTGAGCAGCAACTCGTTTGCGATCTGGTCCCTGTTCCTGGTCGGCGGCATCGTCATTCTCTCCCGCCTTCACCTTGGCGGAGGACGTTGGAGCTACGTCGGCACGCAGGGAGGCGTGGCCTACATTGTTACCCTGGTCACCGGAAACCACGCGCCCGAGTCCATTCTGCCGCTCGTGAACCGCTTGGCCGGGATGATCAGCGGCGTCCTGCTTCTCAGCGCAGCCTGTTACGTGGTCAGGCTTTGGGAGGAACGAACCACGCCGGGGCTCGCATCCTGACCTGAACCCTTCAGGCCGGACAGCCCGCCCCGAAACAAACCTTCAACTCCCGGCGCCGCTGGAAACCTCGTCCCATTCAACCAACAATGAGAGCGGTTCCCGGAACAGTAAGTTCGGCGGAAAATCCATCTTTTGGTCAGGCACAAGTCTCAGGCTGGGAAGGTGTGAACTGACTTCCTCAAAAACGATCCGCGCTTCCAGACGGGCCAGCGGCGCGCCAAGGCAGAGGTGCGCGCCAACGCCAAACGCAAGCTGGCTCCGGGCATTTTGCCGGTCGATATCGAAGACGTCCGGCTCCTCAAAAACGGCCGGGTCACGATTTGCTGAGCCCAGCAGCAGAAGCACTTGGGCGTTTGCGGGAATCGTGGCGCCGGCCAGATTGACGCCCTCCGTGGTTACCCGGCGCCAGGCCACGACGGACGGATCAATCCTTAACACCTCCTCGACCGCGTTCGGAATCAGCGTGGGATCGGTCCGGATTCGGTTCCAGCTGTCCCGGTCCCGCAACAAGCGGTAAAATCCATGGGTCAGCAACGAAGTCGTCGTCTCATGGCCCGCGCTGAGAATCCCGAAAATGATGCTGGAAACTTCTTTCGGACTCAGTGGTTCCAGGTCACCTGCACGCGCTTCCAGTAAGGCCGTGATAAAATCATCTTCCGGCCGCTGGGTGCGTGCGGCAACCAATTGCTCCGTATGGGTCCAAAAGGCGGCCATGCCCCTGGCGACTCCAACCTGCTCGGATTCGGTGGGGCGACCCCACAAAATCTGCAGGGGATGATCGATGCCGGGCTGGAAAAAAGACGTGTCTTGGTCTGGAAACCCCAACAGCTGGTGAACTATCCGCGGAGGCAGCTCCCAGGTCAAATCCTTGACCAGGTCAGCCCGCCCCCCTCGGAAACGGGTGGTGAGTATCCGCCGAGTGAATTCACGAACATAACCTTCCGTCCCTTTTACCCGCTCCGAGGTGAACGCCTGATTGGTGAGGCGGCGCACGCGAGTGTGGTGCGGTGGATCGGTGTTCGTCAGGGTCGGAATTACGTTGAGCCCGGCTTCGAAAAGCACCTGGCCCGCCGCCGGACACACCGGGGGCACGTCGAGGCTGTTTGCTGCGGAGAACTGCTTCGGATTTCGCAACACCGAGCGCACATCTTCGTAACGGGTGATAACCCAGTACCCGAGCTTCGCATTGTAGAAGACGGGTGTCGCGGCGCGCACGGCCGCGAACAACGGGTAAGGGTCATCCACGTACGATTGCGCAAAAGGGTCGAACAAGTTTTCAACGCGGTCTGATGGGGACGGAGCAGGCATGGATGCGACGGGAAGTCTGACTTGCAGGCGGAAGCACCCATGGAAAACTCCAGCGGCCCGGCCGTCAAGGTTTGTTGGTTGCAAATGCAAATTGCTACCGTGGTCGCCGGGCCGGTGTAGCCGCGGGCAGGAAGAAGGTGTCGGCGTGTCGACGTGCCCGGTAGGGCGGCGAGTCACTTCGCCGCCGGGGCAGCCCGGTCGGCTCGCGTGTCTCCACACCCCCCGAGAGGGTGGCCGGCGAGGGCCTACCGGCCCGGGGTATAACCATACCCCCGCGGCGAGGAAGACCCATCGTAGCATCCTTCGGTTCTTTGCCTCGTGGCGTTTGCTTCAACCCTTTACCACATACATTGATAGCTTCTGGCGTGCATAATTTATCTGGTTCTGGCACCGTGCCCACCTTATGTCGTGTGAGGTTCCCGTTCTGCTTACCGTGTTTAATCGCCCTGACGTTACGGCAGAGGTGATGGAAGCGTTGCGACAGGTGCGGCCCCGACACCTTTTTGTCGCCGCTGATGGCCCGCGACCCGGTGCGGCCGATGATCCCGAGTTGTGCCGGCGTACGCGGGAGATTGCCGCTCATCCGGACTGGAAATGCGAAGTCAGCACCCTTTTTCAGAACGACAATTTGGGGTGCGGACGAGGTGCGAGCACCGCCCTGTCGTGGTTCTTCGACCAGGTCGAAGCCGGGATCCTCCTCGAAGACGACTGCTGCCCAAGCCGCAGTTTTTTCGATTTTAGCGCCTATTTTCTCGAAAAATACCGGGACGAGGAGCGGGTTGGCAGCATTGGAGGGAATTTTTTCCTGCCTCCCACGGTGCGCATGGAGCAACCCTACTATTTCTCGAAGTACCTGCAGTGCTGGGGTTGGGCCACCTGGCGCAGAACCTGGCAGCATTACCGGTATGACCTCTCGTTTCTCCCCCAGGACGAGTGGGACCGGATCTGCCGGGAAAATGCCTCGACCCGCGTCGAGGAGGAATACTGGCGGTTTGCCACGCGGGCCCTCGCAAAAGGAATCGTTGACACCTGGGATTATCAACTGGTGTTGATCTGCTGGAGACAAAACCAGGTTCACCTCGCACCGAGCCGGAACCTGGTCAGAAATCTCGGATTTCGTCCTGACGCCACCAACACCGCGCAGCCGAGCCCATTGGCTCACCTGACCGCCGAGGAAATCAGTGACTACCGCCGGGAGGTCGAGCTTGAACTTCAGCCGGGTATTGATTCGCTCACCTTCTATGTCCGCTTTTTGGATTCTCTGACTTCTCCCTTTTTCCTCCAGCAGGCTGTTGCGCTCGATGAACACGTCAAATGGGTAGGCGACCAATACCGCAACATTGAACAAGGCGTGGCCGCGGTGAATGGCTTGGTTGCGCAAAGCCAGCATGCGCCTTCCATGCAACGGTTTGAAAAATTTGCGTCGGATTTCAGGAGAGCGAGCGAGAAATTAACGGCAGCGCAGGAGCGTGTGCTGGCGTCAAATCAGCGGCTGGCCGAAGCCCTCCGGGAACTCGATCGCTTGAAAGGGACCCTCGCCGAATTGACGGTGGACGGGTCTGACGAACCGGCCGTGCCGCTGCCGCTGCGGATGCTTCTTTCGAACGCCATCGGCGGATTGTGGAAAGGTCTGCGGGGTTTTGAGAACCTGGTGCACCGGGATTGAGGCCGTGATCGCGCACCCCGGCACCTTGCCGGAAACGGGCCTTCTTTTCCGTCGGAAACAGCCCTTCCGAGTTTTGTCTTGCTCCGCCGGTAAAAAATTCTAAGGTTAACAATGGTGACGTTCAACCGATAACTACGGCTCTAACCTAACAAACTCTATGGTAGCACAATCGACGGCGGTCGATCCCCCGGTCCTCAACGAGGAAGAACAGTTAGCCCTTTCTAAGGAAGCGCACGCTGACAAAATCATCCGGCAGAATGTCGTCTGGGCAGCTGGCGGCGGCATCATTCCCGTCCCCGTATTTGATTTCGTCGCTATTGCAGCGGTGAACATCAAGATGCTTAGGGAACTGGCGGCTGTTTACGAATTGCCCTTCAAGGAGGACCAGGTCAAAAGCATTCTCGCTTCTTTGCTCGCTGGACTCGGAGCGCCCACGCTCGGAATGGCCCTGACCGTCAGCTTGGTTAAAGCTGTGCCGGTCATCGGCGTCCTGAGCGCCGTGGCTGCCGTGCCGCTGTTGTCTGCTGCGTTTACCTATGCCGTCGGTAAGGTCTTCGTGCAGCACTTCGCCGCGGGCGGCACCTTCTTAAACTTCGATCCCAAGCGGGTCCGGGCTCACTTCGCCCGTGAGTACAAAGAGGGGAGGGTGGTCGCTTCCACCATCAAAGCCAAGCCGGCTGGTCCGGTTCCTCCAGCGGCTTGATTCAGGATGCATTTCTCCGCCGGCTACCGGCGGCCAGGTCCGTCACGGCGGACCCGGCTCCTGAATGCCGATTGGGCATGCCATGATCTTTCTTGTACCGTACATCCTGG
>DASWVC010000213.1:0-3974 GCA_036401335.1 Chthoniobacterales bacterium | reverse complement strand
GCGCTTCGAATTCGAGCCATGCGAAGGTGGCGGTGAATCCGGCCTCTTTCGGGCTGCAGGCGTACAATCCGGCATTCACCTCATCGCGGTCGGTGTGCAAGTGGGTGAGGCGGATCTGCGAAAGGTAGGATGCTTGTTCGGCGGCAGGGTCGTCGAGGCCGGCGGAGACGGTGAAATCCTGGCCGCGGCGTTGAATCCTCAGCCAGGCCGCGCCGTAATTCGGCGGCACATCCTGAGTGGACCAGTCCGAGTAACCGTGGTTAGTCGCGACCGCCCCCAGCCGGCTCGGTTCCTCCGGCGCCTCGAACTCGACCGCAGCCTTCAACCAGCATTCTGAGGAGACCCACACCAGAAGCCCTGCCTGATCGTACTGATGTTTTGGGCGGGAGATCACCTTGGCAGTCAGGACAAAATCCACCGTGATCGGGAGGGCAAGGTGATGCCCGTTGTCAACCCGGAACCCATAATGGGTGCGCTGCCAGAAATCTGTTTTGGCAGCAGTCTCCACGGACAGACCGTGCTCGGTCAAGGCAAAGTCAGGTGGCGGGTTTCGCCATCGGAGGCCGGGGTGAAGGCTGGGGCCTTGAAAGCTTTCACGAAAATGCATTCTGGCAGGGTGAAGGAAGAACCGGTCGCGGGCAATTCGGAAGGCGCCTCGTGTGCGTTGTTTCTGCCCGGGTCCGAGTGCTACTCGATTTTTGTTCGTTGGGTAACGATTTGCACTGCCTCCGCGTCAAATCGCTCCTTGGCTTCATGGCGGGGGCGCAGGTAAAATTCGCCAATCAGGATCTTGCAGAAGGCGGCGGCCGGCATGACGAGCAACGCGCCGATCGCACCGAAGACCGTGCCCATGGCAAGGGTGAAGAACATGATGATGACCGGGTGAAGGTCCATCTGTTTGCCCATGACAAAGGGAATCAGGATGTTGGTTTCAACCTGTTGCACAAACAGGATGGCCGCCCCGGCCAACAGGAATTGGTTCAGGCTAAGGCTGGCTGCCACAAGTAGGGCGGGGACGGCGACAATGACCGGCCCAATGATCGGCACGAATTCGCCGAAAAACGCGAAGACGCCAAAAACGTACGCCGGTTGGACGCCGACCCACGCCAGCAGGAGACCGGTGGTGAGCGCCGTGATGATGCCGTTGATCAGGACGCCGCGAGCCCAGGCAGTCATCTGGTGCATGAACCGAAGCAGGGTGCGGCGCGCTCCCTCGCGGTGCCTTGGCACCACGAGTTCAAGGTAACCGGCCACGAGCGGTTGCGGGTTAACGATCAGAAAGATCCAAATCAGAAGGCACAAAACAAAGAGGATCAGTCCTGTCACCACGCTCACGGTGGAGCGCAGGAGGAAAGAGGCAACGCCGCCCACCTGGGAACCGGCGGCCTGCAGAATTTCGTTAGGCTGGCTGGGCAGGGCATCCGCAATGAACGGGTAATGTTTCAGGAACAGTTGCACCTGACCGTAAACCCGCTTCCAGACCTCGGGCCCTTGCTGGATGAGTTGTTGGACCTGCTCCAGGAACGGCGGCAACAAAAAAGAGATGCCAGCGGCGATGATGGCCAACAGGGCAATGCCCAGCAAGCCAACGGCCAGGCCCCGTTTGATCCCGTGGCGCTGCAGCCACGCGACCAGAGGATTGCAAATCATGGCAAGAATGAGCGTGACCGCGAACAGGATCAGGACGGCTTCAAGTTTAACGATCAGCGCGATGCCAATGAGCAACAAAAAAACGAACCAGATTCCACGCTGCACATCTCCAAAGCTGAGCGGACGAATGGAATTCCTTGGGTCTTCTTGATCGGCCATGGAAGGAGGAAAGCAGGCTTGGTGCGGTGAGGCGAGGCGAATCGCCGAGGCCCGGGTGAATGGCTTGTGAACGGAGAAGAAATAAAGCAACTTAATACATTTATGTTGCTAATATTCCCTCTTTCATCAATTCTTGGCGGGAAGGCTGCTCGCGCCCGCCCGATTCGGGCCAGGTTGCGAGTGCACGCCTTCTCCAGGGAGATCACTTTCGACAGCCATGATTACCTACAAGACGGGCAACCCACATTTTGAAGGGCAAACCAGCTTTCGTGTGTCCGAAACCGGTGAAGCGGTGGTGGAACAGACGTGCGGAGCCGAGACGCGGAGGTTCGCGCAAGTGCTCGGCGCAGAAACTTACCAGCGCATGAACGGCCTGTTGACCAGAGCACGCGAGCAACCGTCGGCGCCGGTTGGTGTGCCGGTGCCTGGTGAAAATCAGGTTTGCATTGAAAGGTTGGAACCGACAGGAGCAGTCCGGCTGGAGTTCTGGGCTAACCAACGCTGGGATAACGCCTGCCTTGATGCCCTGGTGCACGGGCTTGAGCAGGCCGTGACCCAAACCTCCGGGGGCGAGGTGAAGTTCTAACCTGGTTTAACTTTTAAGACGCCTGCCTTCGATGATCGAGCAAAGAGAAGTAAGCCAGCAGGTTCAGGACGGACCTTACGGATGGCCGGCCAGCTACCGTGTCCGCGTCGACCCCCAACAAATCACGCTTAACGTTCGTGTCCAGTTTCAACCGGCAGCCGGAACAAGTTTGGAGGAAGTGGCTGCCGTCAAACGCGAAACTTCCGAAGC
Source organism: Chthoniobacterales bacterium (assembly GCA_036401335.1). Lineage (GTDB taxonomy): Bacteria > Verrucomicrobiota > Verrucomicrobiia > Chthoniobacterales > JAFAMB01 > DASWVC01. The sequence goes on along the minus strand of DASWVC010000213.1, from coordinate 1,369 downwards.
CGTTTCCCGGTATTATGACCAAAAGTTCGGGGTAAAAGAACCGGGCGGACATGAGCGTGGAGTGCAGGTAAGGGTTGAATTTGTGGACTCGGACCCTGATTTGAAAGTCACGCTGCACGCGGGTGCGGGACGCGACAACCTTCGACACTGGTTTGTGAAGTCGGGGGTGGTGGCACGTGCTCATGAGATTGGGCACGCCCTTGGGTTGAAAGACGAGTACGTGGATCCGTTGGTGGAGGGTCGGTCGAGCAAAGGGTCCCCGGCGGTGTTTCGGGACCACTCCCTTTTCGGAAATTTCCACGAGGAAGGCGTAGAACGGGCGGAACTGAAACTGCGGCATGCGGCCCGTCTGACAGAAACGTGGGGAGAGGCGTTCGGGAAGCGCTTTGAAGTGGGGCCGGAAATGGGCGTGGGCGGAACCCGGCAGGGAGTGGCGGGAGCGGGCAAGCTTACCTTTGAGCGGCTGCGCGAATTGGTGACGGGACGAGGCTCAAATTCCTTGCCGGACCAGCGGGTGAACACCGGTTTAAAAACCTGAGTCGGCCGCGTGTGGCGCGCTTAAGGAGACTGCCGCAAGCTTGATTATCGGCGCAAATGGATTAAGCACGATTCTCGGGAGCTTTGACGAGCTACCCTATGCGCCATGACGTCGACCGACCCGGAGCTTAACGTTGGGCCGTTGCCGCTGGAGGGGTGGCCGGGGCCGACGGCGTCGGGGTGGGCCGAAGCGCCCATGACCATGCTGGTGGGGGGGCGCTACCAGTTGCGCCAGCAGGTGGGGGGGCGCGTGCTGCTGGCCCAGGACCTGTGGCTGCGGCAACCGGCGCTGCTGCGGCCGGTGGGGGCCGTGGCGCGGCTGCTGGGGTGGGGGTGGCGGCGGCGGGCGCAGGCCTTTGCGGCGCGGCGCCACCCGCATTTGCTCAACCTGTACGGGCCGGTGCGCGACGGGCGGGGGGAGTTGGTGGCGACGGATTGTCCCCGGGGCCCCTCGCTGGAAGCGGTGGTGCGCGAAGGGGTGTTGTTTTCGCTCCCCGAGGTGGTGGAGCTGCTGCCCTTGACGGCGCTGGATTTGGCGGCGGCGCTGACGGGTTCACCGAGCGGCCCGCGGCTGGGCGGGATTTTCCTTGAACCGCAGGACGCGTCGGTGCCGGCGGAAACCTTCCTGCGGCAAGCCCCGTCGGACTGGCCGCCGTTTGTGGCCCGGCTGGACGCCTGGGAGCTGGCGCGCCCGGCCCGGGCGTGGCGGGAAGGGGGCCGGGCGGGGAGCGCCCACGCCGGGGCGTTGGCGGCGCGCTACGCCGCGTTGCTCACCCACGGGTTGCTGGCCGGGGCGCCGGGCCGGGGGCGGCGGTGGCGGCCGGTGGCGGCG
>DASWVC010000212.1:0-16501 GCA_036401335.1 Chthoniobacterales bacterium | reverse complement strand
CACCACTTTTACCTTGGTGCGGTTGCCGGCCACGGTGCCATCCGTCAACTTGATGGCCGCGATCCGCCGGATGTCGACGCGCACGCTGGAATAAAACTTGAGCGCCTTGCCCCCCGGGGTGGTTTCCGGGTTGCCGAACATGACCCCGATTTTCTCGCGGATCTGGTTGGTGAAAATGCAGCAGGTGCGCGCTTTTGAGATGAGTGCGGTCAACTTCCGCAGTGCCGCGCTCATCAGGCGGGCCTGAGCGCCCATGGTGGCATCCCCGATCTCACCTTCCAATTCCGCTTTCGTGACCAGGGCCGCGACGGAATCCAGCACAATCACGTCCAAGGCATTCGAGCGAATCAGCGTCTCGCAAATGCGCAACGCTTCCTCTCCGGAGCTGGGCTGAGAAACCAATAAATCATCCAGGTTAACCCCGAGTCGTCGGGCGTACTGCGGGTCAAGCGCGTGTTCAACGTCGATAAATCCCGCCAACCCACCCCGTTTCTGGGCTTGAGCGATGACCGTAAGGGTTAGCGTCGTTTTACCGGACGATTCCGGACCATAGATTTCGACCACCCGACCCCGCGGAAAACCGCCGACGCCCAACGCGCGATCAATCAGGATGTTGCCGGTCGGGATAACGTCAATGGCTGTGATCTGGTGGTCACCAAGGCGCATGATGGCCCCTTCCCCGTAATCCTTCGCAATCTGTTGAAGCGCGAGGTCAAGATTCTTTTTGCGGGCCGACGACGCCGGATCCGCGGTCACAACTTCGTTGTTCTTAGCTGCCATGGTGTTGAGAAAACCTCGCTTCGGAGAGGGTGTTGATTGCCGGGTGCATCAGGAAGGGCCGAGTGCTCCGGCAGTACGTGAACCGATCTTGAACCCGGGTGAGCAATTTACCTGTTGGAGACCGTTTTTCAAGGCTTTGCTGCACAATGCTGCCTGTGCACACCCGCAAAAAAAACGCGCCGCAGCTTGCCTGCGGCGCGTGGTGTGAAACCCGTTGGCGACGTTTAAAAACGACAAGCCTTATTCCAGCGTGATGCGCCGTGGCTTCACGCTTTCCGCCTTTGGCAGGGTCACGGTCAGAACGCCGTGGTCGATTTTTGCCGACACACGCGCCGCGTCAATGGATGGGTCCAGTTCGTAGACCCGACGGTAATCATGCCCCCGACGCTCACCGTAGATCCGCTCGCCGGCGACGGCCAACGGTTGACGGTGGCCAACGATGGTCAGGTGCCCGTTCTCAACGGTGATTTCCACCCCCTCCTTCGTGACGCCGGGCATCTCGGCCCGAAGGAGGTACCCTTCTTCGTGGCTTACCACGTCGACCAAAGGGGTGGTGTAGTAGCGGGCTGGCTCCGTAGCCACCGCGGTTTCATTCTGTTGATTGGCAACGTTGTTCATGGAAAACTCCGGTTATTCCCGGCAGCCGGAAGGCGCCGGGAAAGTTGTTTCAGCTGACGGAAACTTCGATCTGTTTCGGTTTGGCTTCTTCAGCCTTGGGAAGCTCGATCTTCAAAACGCCGTCCTGGTAACTGGCACGCACCTTGGCGGCATTCACAGGCGACGCGAGGGCGACGGTACGTTGGAACCGGCCAAAGAACCGTTCGTTGCGGACCGTCTCACCTTCGCTGGCTTCGGCCTTGCGTTCGCCGGAGATGGTCAGCGCACCCTGGTGCAAGGAAATCTCGATTTCTTCCTTCTTGAATCCGGGCAACTCGGCCACCACGGTGAACTGATCTTTGTCCTGGTAGACGTCCAAGGCCGGAGCCCAGCCGCTGAGTGAACCTGATGTCCGGAAGGATGCCTCGAACAAGCGGTCCATCTCCTCGCGAAGCGAGCTTAAGCGGTCAAAGGCCGGGGACAGTTCAGATTGCGGATAGCGTTGGTAACGAATGATGTTCATCGGATGAAACCTCTTGAGGGTTTAACAACTACGTCTCAATGTAGTAGCACCCTTGATGCCAATATTTAATATGCACGTAAGTGTTTGATTAAGAAAGACTTACAATATCAAGGCTCAGCCTGAGGAAAAACCGAAGAGACAAAATGTCTCATAGTTGAGCCAAGGGTGGCGACTAGAGACATTTTGTCCTCTTAAGGGCGGAGCGGGGCCGGGCCGGCGCGAATGGCAGCGGCAGGGTGGGGCGTCCGAAGGTTGCGGCGCTACCGAATCGGGTACAGCACCCGATCCTGTTGCTTATCAAGTTCCTTGACCACGGTGCAGAGGTACACCGTTTGTTTGGTAAACCGGCGGTACTTCGTGATCTCCGACCGGTTGAGTACTTTGAACCCGTACCGTTCAAAAAGTTTGAATCCGCGCCGTCCGTCAAACGTAACAATCTGTCCGTAAACCTGTTTGACGCCGACCTCATAAAGGAACGTCAAGTACGTTTCCAGCAGGTGCCGGCAGATCTCGATGCTGCGTGCTTCGGGCAACAGGTTGAGGTGAAAATGACCGGTGGACCGCGGCGCCGCCGGCACTTCGCGCCAGGCATTCAGAACCATCCAATGCACAAACCGCCGCGAGGCCGGCCGGTAATGCCAGTAGCGTCCCAGGACTTTGGCGGCCAAACGCAGGGTATGAAAAAAACTGTAAGCCTGATGCTTCAGAGGCCACCGGGAGCCGAGCAGGTACCCTTTGATGGACCCGTTGACCGCCACGACGAAAGCGGAGTCCGGTTCCTGGTCCAGGTAGTAGTTCGTCAGAAAATCAGCGAACAGTTCGCGGTCCTCAAACACCGGGTCAATGGGATTGCCGAGGAAACCGGTGTCGCAACAGAGGGCACGCACCATGGCACGATCTTCCGGGCAGTACCGGCGAACGACCACACCTTGGTGGCCGGGAGTGGTCTCTCGCATTGTTGTTCTACTTAGACCCTGATTTGTTCGTATTTGTCAAACATGGTCCGGAAAACGGCTGGCCAGGAGTACCGGCCCAGTACCCATTGACTCGCCTTGTAACCGGCCTGTGCCAAATCGGTTCGGCTCATCGCCAGGATTGCGTCGGCCAGCGACCCAGGAAGGTTTTCCGCTGCCCAATGGGATTGGTCGACAAAAATGATTCTGTCCATGTAGCTGCCGCGAATGCCGACAACCGGGGTTCCGCACGCCTGACTTTCCAGGGCAACGAGTCCGAACGTCTCCTGGACGCCCGGGTGCACGAAGAGATCGGCTGCCCGGTAATAGCGGGCAAGCTGTTCCTGGTCCGAACAGTAATTGATCCAGAGTACAGCTCGCGTTCGTCGGCGCAACTCAAGCACGTGTTCGCGTTGCGGGCCATCGCCGACCACCAGCAGTTCAAATTGATCAGCGGCGAGTTGCTGCAGTTTGCTGAACGCGAGAAAAAGCGTCTTTACATTTTTTTCCGGCGCCAGCCTTCCCACGTAGAGCAAAAGAAAGCGGTTTTTAGACAGCTTCAGGTCGCGCCGGGTCTGGTAACGGTCGCCAGCCGGGTGAAAGGTTTTGGCGTCCACGCCAAGCTCACTGAGGACCAGGTTTTCGACGCCCCAGGTTTTTAGAAGCTGCGCCAACCCGACTGAGGGAACGAACGTGCAGGTGAAATGGTTGTAGAGGGACCGGACGTAATGGCGTGCCACTTCCATGGTGACGTGGGTGGCCGTGGGCCCGAGGTACTTGAGGGTGGTCCGGAGGTAAGCCTCGGGAAAATGCGAGTGGTAAAACCCGACCACCGGGATGCGGAGCGCTTCACCCGAAGCGATCGCTTTCCAGGCAACCTGGTAAGGGTCGCTGGATTCCAACACGTCCGGTTTCTCCCGTTCCAGAATGGATTCCACCAGGTTCAGGTTCAGGAGCATCCGGTAGCGCGACGTCTTTGAAACCAGGGGCGACCTGACCAGGTAAGTGCGTGACCGGCCGCGTTCGAGGCGTTCGGACCGTGGCCCGGGCACGATCAAGACGTGTTCATGGCCGGCCGCCTCCGCATACTTGCGTTTTTCTTCGAGGTAACGTTTTACGCCGCCGCTGAAAGGCGAGTAAAATTGCGTGAGGTCGCAAACCTTCATGGCCGGGCGGAGCGCATGCCCGGCGTTTTGCCATACTGAGAGCCTGGAAGCGAGCGATTGCGGGTAGACACTCCGGAAAAGAAAACCTAGTAGAGGGGCAGGGACACGCCGACTTCTTCCAACCGGGCCGACTCCCGCTCCACCAGGTAACGTTCCGCGTCGATGGCCGCGGCACACCCTTGACCGGCGGCGGTAACCGCCTGCCGGTAGACGGCATCTGTCACGTCACCGGCGGCAAACACGCCCGGGCGATTGGTTTGCGTCCCTCGGGCATGCCGGATGTAACCATTGGCATCCATGTCGAGCTTGCCGATGAACGGCCGGGTGTTGGGCTGATGGCCGATGGCGACAAAAACGCATTTCACGTCCAAGCGCGAACGTTCCCTGGTTTTGAGGTTGACCGTTTCCACGGCTTCCATCTCGCCCTGGGCATCCACCAGGTAACGGGTCAGGACGGTATTCCAGACCACCTCGACTTTCGGGTGCCGAAGGGCGCGATCGGCCATGATCGCCGATGCGCGCAATCCGTCCCTCCGGTGCATCAGGTAGACCTTGGAAGCAAACCGGGTGAGAAAAACGGCTTCTTCACAGGCGGTGTCACCCCCGCCAACCACCACCACGGGTACATTGCGGTAGAACGCGCCGTCGCAGGTGGCGCACGACGTCAGGCCGTGGCCGGTCAGCCGGCTTTCGTTTTCAAGGCCTAACCACTTTGCCGACGCCCCACTGGCGATGATCACGCATTCGGTGTCAATCCATTCCCCGTCCACCCTGAGGCGGTGGTGGTCGTCCACGGATTCGAACCCGTCCACTTCGGCGTAGCGGAAACGGGCCCCGAACTTTTCCGCTTGCTGGTGCATGTTCATGATCAGCTGGGGGCCGTCGATTCCATCCGGAAAACCTGGAAAGTTCTCCACCAAAGTAGTGGTCGTCAGTTGGCCGCCCGGTTCCCGTCCTTCCAACACCAGCGGGTTAAGGCTTGCCCTTGCCGTGTAAATGGCCGCCGTGAGGCCGGCACATCCGGTCCCAACGATGATGACTTTCTCCATGCCCGGTTTTACTGCCATTGATTGAGTCCGATCGCAATGCCTTAGGCGAAACGCTGCCGGGCATTCCTGCGTTGCGCTTCCCGTTTCGCCATGGACAGGAGGCGACTCACCACGGAGGGTGGGGAGCATGTTTACAGGCATCGTCGAAGCTACCGGCGAGGTGGGCGGGGTAACCCAGACCGCCGTCCCGGACGCCTACCGTTTGCAGCTCAGCACCGGGTTAACCAGTTGCTTGCAACTCGGAGACAGCCTGGCCGTCAATGGTTGCTGCCTGACCGTGGCAGAACGGTTGCCTGACGGCCAGTTAGGATTCGACTTGCTGGCCGAAACGTTGCGCCGGACGAACCTGGGCGATCTGGCGCCGGGCGACCTGGCCAACCTGGAACGCCCGATGGCGGCCGGCAGCCGGTTCGACGGGCACATGGTCCAGGGTCACGTTGACCAGGCGGTCAGGGTTCTGGCCATCGAGCCGAGCGGCCGCGATCACCGGGTCGAAGTCGAGCTGCCGCCGGACTTCGCCCGCTATGTCGTGTCAAAAGGTTCTGTTGCAGTGAACGGCATCAGCCTGACCGTGGCGGAGTTAACCGCCAAGGCCTTCGTCCTCTGGATCATTCCGCACACGTGGGAGGTCACCAACCTCCGGCAACTAAAGCCCGGGTGCAGGGTTAACCTCGAATTCGATGTGATTGCCAAGTACGTGGAACGCATGCTTGAGGCGCGTGGGGTGGGATCGGACGCGCCCTGAACCCAACGGCTGGACCGGTCGGGCAGGGAGCGGTTGCGTGGACACGGAGGCAGCTGCCTTCCAGTTCGGGCCGGGGTGTTAGTCGGCCGGTTTCACCGGTTTTCGGCCTCGTTTCACCACGGCGCGCCTTTGTTTCGATTCCCGGATCTCGCGTCTGAGCGAAAATGGCCGCGGGGAACGTTGGCGACGCACCTTCTCGCGCGCCGCCCGCGCACTTTGACCGGCCTCGCGCCGGCGCGCTTCGAGCAAGGTAAGGATCCGTTCCACTGCCAGTTGCCGGTTCTGGAATTGCGAGCGGGCGTCCTGGGCCGTCACGGCCAGGCCGGTGGGACGATGGCGCAAGGTCACCGCGGTCGAGACCTTATTGACATTCTGGCCGCCCGGACCGGCTGACCGGGAGAAAGCTTCCTCAAAGTCATGAGGATCCAGTCCCAGGCGGGCTAACCGCCGGAGTTGTGGTTCGTCAAACCGCGGCATGGAGAAGGCCTCGCCTGAACCAGCCGGAATAGCCAACCGGAATTGGAGCGGTTGGCCGAAATTCCTTCGCAGAATGGGATCCTTTTCCCGGTTGACGCCCTGAGAGCGCCGTCCTATGTAGCAGCGGGCTCAACCCCCCTTAGCCCTGAGCGGACGTCTCCATGAACATTCACGAGTACCAGGCCAAACAGCTTTTCGAACGCTTCGGGATTGCCACCCCGCAAGGTGCCCCCGCCGAAACGCCCCGACAAGCCGAGCAGGTGGCAGCCGGCCTGCCAAGCCCGCACCTGGTCGTGAAAGCCCAGATCCATGCGGGCGGCCGGGGCAAGGGCACGTTCACCAGTGGATTCAAGGGTGGGGTGCACCTTTGTTCCACCCCGGCGGAGGCCAGAAGCCTGGCGGAAAAGATGCTTGGCCAAACCTTGGTGACGCATCAGACGGGTCCGGCCGGCAAGGTGGTCCGCAAAGTTCTGGTGGCGGAATCCGTTGAGATTGAGCGCGAGAATTATTTTGCGATTCTGATGGACCGGGCCACGGGTTCGCCCGTTGTGGTGGCCAGTACCGAAGGCGGGGTCGAAATCGAACGGGTAGCGGAGGAGCATCCCGAAAAGATATTTCGGGAACCGGTTCATCCGCTGCTCGGGTTGCAGCCGTACCAAGCCCTGAAGTTGGGGCGCGTACTCGGTTTTTCCGGGGATCAGTTGAAAGCGGCGGGCAAACTTTTTGCGAACCTTTTCAAGCTGTTCGTGTCCTTGGATTGTTCGATGGTTGAGGTCAACCCGCTGGTCGTCACGAAAAAGGGCGAGATTTACGCGCTCGACGCAAAATTCAACTTCGACGACAACGCCCTTTACCGGCACCCGGAGATTGTGGCGATGCGCGATGTGGAAGAGGAGGATGCGCGCGAAGTGGAAGCATCCAAGTTCAGCCTGAATTACATCGGGCTTGACGGCAACATTGCCTGCCTGGTGAACGGTGCCGGTCTGGCCATGGCCACGATGGACATCATCAAATACGCCGGCGGTGAACCCGCCAATTTCCTCGATGTGGGAGGTGGCGCAAGCGAGCAGCAAGTGACCGAAGCGTTCAAGATCCTGGTGTCAGACCAGAAGGTTCGCGCGATTCTGGTGAACATTTTTGGCGGCATCATGCGTTGCGATGTCATTGCCCAAGGGATTATCAATGCCGTCAAGGCGGTGAGTTTGCCGGTGCCCTTGGTGGTGCGTCTGGAAGGCACCAATGTTGATCTGGGTAAAAAATTGCTGGCCGAATCTCAATTGCCAATCCAGGCGGCGACCGATTTAGCCGAAGCGGCCCGGATGGTGGTGGCTGCAGCGAAGGCTGCTTGACCCTTTTTCCAATGTCTATTCTGGTCAATAAACAAACCCGGCTGCTCGTACAGGGCATCACCGGAAGTTCGGGCGCGTTCCACGCGCGCGGTTGTGCCGAGTACGGCACGAACGTGGTGGCAGGGGTGACGCCGACGAAAGGCGGGATGAAGTTCGACGGTAAGATCCCGGTCTTTGATACCGTGATGGAGGCTCGCCGGGAGACCGGGTGCAACGCCACCATGATCTTCGTACCCGCTCCGTTTGCGGCGGATGCCATCCTGGAAGCGGCGGATGCCGGGGTGGAACTGATCGTGTGCATCACCGAAGGGATTCCGGTGATGGACATGATGCGGGTAAAAGAGGCGCTGAAAAGTAAGCCGAGCCGCTTGATCGGGCCCAACTGCCCTGGAATCATCACCCCGGGTGAGTGCAAGATCGGCATCATGCCCGGGTACATTCACAAACCTGGCAAAGTCGGGGTCATCTCACGTTCCGGCACCCTGACTTATGAGGCGGTCTGGCAGCTAACTCAGCGCGGTTACGGCCAATCCACCTGCATCGGCATCGGCGGCGACCCCATCAATGGCACGTCTCACCTGGATGCAGTCCAGCTTTTCGCCGAGGACCCGAACACAGAGGCATTGATTTTAATCGGTGAAATTGGCGGAACCGCGGAGGAAGAAGCGGCCGATTGGATCGGTCGTCACTTCAATAAACCGGTTTGCGCCTTTATCGCCGGTGCAACTGCCCCGCCGGGACGCCGGATGGGCCACGCCGGTGCAATTGTAGCGGGTGGGAAAGGAACCGCCGCCGATAAAATCGAGGCGTTACGGTCCGCCGGCATCGCGGTTGCGGAAACGCCTGCGACGATTGGTGAAACGTTAATCGAGGTGCTGAAAGCTTAATATGGCCCTGACGAGCAAAGGATTGGAAGGCGTGGTAGCGAACGAAACCCGACTGGGTGACGTGCGCGGCCAGGAAGGGCAGTTGATCTATTGCGGCTACGACATCAACGAGCTGGCCGGCAAGGTTTCCTTTGAGGAAGTGATCTACCTTCTGTGGAACGACCGGCTTCCGAACCAGGCTGAGCTGCAAGTGCTCCGGCAGGAACTGGCTTCCCAACGGGAGTTGCCCGAGCAGGTGAGGGCCTTCATCCAAAACGCTCCTAAAGCCGCAGCGCCCATCGATGTGCTTCGCACCGGCATCTCCATGCTGGGTCTGCACGACCCAACTGTGGCGGTAGACAACGGTTTCGAGGCGAACCGGCGTCGGGCGGTTGGTTTGGTGGCAAAGACGGGGGTGATCATTGCCTGTTTTCATCGGGCTCGGCACAACCTTGAACTGCCGCCGATCCGGACCGACCTGGGAGAGGCCGCCCATTTTCTCTACCTGCTCGACGGCCAGGAACCTTCGTCCCAGAAAAGCCAAACGCTCGATGTCGCGTACGTCCTGCACGCTGAACACGGCATGAATGCTTCGACGTTCAGTGCCCGGGTGACCATTTCGACCCTTACGGACATTTACTCCGCGGTGACCGCCGCCATCGGCACGTTGAAAGGCCCTTTGCATGGGGGAGCCAACGAAGGCGTCATCCACATGCTCCAGGAGATTAGCAGCCCGGACCGGGTGGACGCCTACATTGAAAAAGCTTTGGCGGAGAAGAAGAAAATCATGGGCATTGGCCACCGGGTGTACAAAGTGCTCGATCCCCGTGCGCCGCACTTGCGGAACATGGCGGTCCAGCTCAGCCAGGAATTGGGTGAACCGAAGTGGATCGAAATGTCGGAGCGCATTGCCGCGTTGATGAAAGAGAAAAAGGGGTTGTATGCAAACGTCGATTTCTATTCGGCGACAACGTATTATTCTCTTGGCATTCCCACAGACCTTTTCACGCCGATTTTCGCCATCTCCCGGATGGCGGGTTGGACGGCGCACATCCTGGAGCAGCTCGGGGATAACCGGCTGTACCGCCCTCTCAGCGAGTACACCGGGGAAGCTCCCGTGCGCAAGTTTGTGCCGCTGGCGGAACGTTGAAGTCGTGGCCGGCAGGGCCGGTTGTCCTCAGCAAACCTGGGTATCGAGGCAGAAATATCGAGCGGCGGCCCGGTAGGGCGGCGAGTCATTTCATGACCTCGCGGTGAGGCGGACCGCGATCCCGGGGCGCTTGGGGACAAGCTCCCCTGCCGGACGGGCGCGACCCCCACGTTCTTCCACCCTGAATCCGCTTACCTTAGCGCCACCACGCGATCGGGCGAGCAACGTCACAGAGTGGAGGGGCGGCGGGCGAACTGCAGTCTGCGTCCAGCTTGGTTAAAAGCCGATTCCGTCTAAACGCCAGTTCAACAGCTGTCATCCCCCGTCGGTTGTAAACTGCCGGGATACGACTGAAAACTTGTAAATATTCCCGGCAGCAGGGATTCCAGCTCACAGCGTAAATAAAACAATGCAACCCAGCCGCGCTGGGGCTCCGGTGTGCAATGAGCGGACCTATGCCGCTCTTCTCCGTGATCATCCCAACTTATAACCGCAGAGATCTGTTGCGGCAGACGCTCGATTCGATCATGCGTCAAACCTGCCAGGACTTTGAGGTCTTCGTGATCGATGACGGGTCGACGGATGGCACGGAGGCGCTGGTCGCGGAATTTCCTGGGGTGACGTATTTGCAACAGCAGCACCGTGGACCGGGTGCGGCCCGGAACCTGGGCTGGGAACACGCCAAAGGCGAATACCTGGCGTTTGTGGACAGTGACGACCTCTGCTTTTCCTGGACGTTGGCCACGTACAAAAAATGCATTGAAGACTTGCAACGGCCGAGCTTTATCTCGGGTCATCCCTACCCTTTTTACGACGAGCAGGCATTGTCCGGCCTCCAAGAAACCGACCTGGTCACGCAATCCTTCAAGGATTACTTTTCTTCGGCGGGCCGTTCCATTTGGGTAGGAACGGCTTCGATGGTGGTTCGCCGGACTTGCCGCGCCCGCTTTCCTGAAGGAATGAAGGTCGGCGAAGACCTGCACCTCTGCCTGCAACTCGGAGAAGAGCCAGACTTTGTGAAAATTGAGAACCCCCACACGATTGGCTACCGGTACCACGGCGAGAACGCTGTTACTCAGTTTGAGCGCACGTTCACAGACTTGAGAAAGCTGGTTCAGGCCGAAAAGGCGGGTGAGTTTGCCGGCGGCTCGTCCCGTACGTCTGAACGGCGGGTGCTGATCACCCGAATGGTCCGGCAGCCGGCATTGAAGGCAGTTGAGCTGGGGAAATGGCCTGCTGCCCTGCTGCTGTATGCGGATACGTTTGCGTGGCAGGTGCGGGACAGGCGTTGGAAATTCTTATTCGGACTGCCCATCCTTGCTGCCTGGGCCCAACTGCGCGGTTTGTTTCAGCATTTTTTTCATACGACCGAAGACGGCCGCTCTCCGAAACCGGACAGCTTCCATGGTTTGCCGGTGAGCGCTATTGACGCAAAACGCCATGCGGAGAAGGCCGGGACTCCGGTCGCGGAGCACACGAGCGCAAAGCATTTGCCTTAAAATAAATTTAGGGTTAACCGGGTTTAAGGCCGTTGCAGGCTGGATAAATCGGCCGCATAAGGCCCCCCCGTCGCTAAACGTCGGTCATTTGCTGCCGAAGTAATTTGGACGTTATGCCCCTTTTCTCCGTTGTTGTGCCAACATTCAACCGCAAGCACCTTCTCCAGCGTGCCTTGCAGTCGGTTATGCGCCAATCCTGCCAGGACTTTGAGCTCATCGTGATTGATGATGGGTCTACCGACGGCACTGAGGCTATGGTCACCGGCTTCTCGAGGGTGCGGTACTCGCGCCAGCAGAACAAGGGCCCGGGCGCAGCCCGGAACCTTGGCTGGGAGCAGGCCACGGGGGATTACCTGGCGTTTTTGGACAGCGACGACCTTTGGTTCCCGTGGACCCTGACAACCTTTGCGCAATGCCTTGAGGAGCACCAGCACCCTGCTTTTGTAAGCGGCCACTACTTTCCTTTTTACGACGAGAGAAAGGTGCGAGAAGTCAAACCCGAAGGCTTTGCCTCAATGTTTTATCGCGATTACTTTTCCTCTGCGCCTACCCACACCTGGGTCGGGGCGGGCGGGGTGCTGGTCCGTCGCGATTGCCGGGCCCGCTTTCCAACCTCGATGCATGTGGCCGAGGACCTGTACCTGAGCATGCAGCTGGGGGTAGAGGAAGGGTTTGTTTCGATCCAAAGCCCTTACACATTCGCCTACCGGTACCATGGGGCCAACGCGATCGTGGACGCGGAGCGCACTTTCTATGGCGTGCTGGAACTGGTCCGGGCGGAAAAGGCGGGCAAATTTCCCGGCGGCAGGGAGCGGGCCGCAGAGCGACGCCTGCTGCTCACCAGACCTGCAAGGCAAGTGGGCCTGCATGCAGTGGAAAGGGCGCAATACCGTCAGGCCGCGCGTATTTACCTGGAAACCTTTCCTTGGCAGCTCGGTTCGGGGCGAGGGCGTTTTCTGCTGGGCTTACCAGCTTTGGCCGTTGCGGGATTGCCTAGGGCAGTGCTGCGCACCTGGCGGAAGGAACAAGAGGCGAATTTTTCAAATCCGGAAAACTTCGCCACCCTGGCCGTGACCCGACAGGAAGCGGCCCGTTACGCAAGCATGGTTGCGGAGTGAAACGGACAGGGTAAACCAGCCGCTTTTGGCCGGCAAAATGGCTTGGCGCAGAGGAACGGACGACGCGGCGTATTCAGGAGCCTGCCAGCGTAAGCGGCTTGGGTCCGGGTTCACGTGACCGCTCAGGTTTTTTGCCGCTTAACCGGTCAAATTCACTCAAGGCCATTGCGACGACCTGATCCATGTTGTAGTAGCGGTAGGTCGCTAACCGCCCAACAAAGCTGATCCCAGAGGTGCTGTCGGCTAAGTCGGCGTACTTGGCATAGATGGCTTTCGCGTCCGGAGCGGGGATCGGGTAATACGGTTCTTTACCCGGCCCAAAGTCTTCCGGGTACTCCCGCACGATCGTTGTGGCGGGAAGTTTCTGCCCGGTAATGTGTTTGGTTTCGACGATCCGGGTGAACTCATGGTCATTCGGGTAGTTCACCTGCACCGCCGGCTGATAAAATTCAACGTCAAGCGTTTCCGGTTCAAAACGGAGCGAGCGGTAGGGCAACGGGCCGAAGCGATGGTCGAAAAATTCGTCGATCGGGCCGGAGTACACCAGGTGCTCGTATTCTACACGCTCCCTGACCTGATTGAAATCGGCATTCAGCTGCACTTCGATTTTCGGATGATCCAGGATGGATTTCATCATGGCGGTGTAGCCGGCAGCGGGCAGGGCCTGGAAATTCTCGGTCAGGTACCGGTCATCACGATTGGTGCGGACGGGGATGCGCCCGCAAACGCTTGGGTCCAGTTCCGAGGGATCTCGCCGCCACTGTTTGCGGGTGTAATTGCGGAAAAATTTCTCATACAACTCCCAGCCGACTTGCGAAACAATGACCTCCTCCGAGTTTTTGGGGGAAGCGATCGGCACCCGCCATTGGTCAAGCGTGGCCTGCATTTCCTCGCTGGTGGAAGGCCGCCCGATAAGTTGTTCAAAGGTGTTGAGGTTAATCGGAAAGTTCCAGAACTTGCCATCGCTGTAGGAGAGGATTTTGTATTCGGTGGGCAGCCAGGCGGTGAACAGGCTGAGGTACTCCCGGACCCGTTCTGAGTTCGTGCGAAAGTAGTGAGGGCCGTACCGGTGCAACAGCACGCCGGCTGCGTCATACTCATCGTAGGCATTTCCCGCAATGTGGGACCGGCGATCGATTACCAGAGACCGTTTCCCAAGGACCCGCGCAGAGCGCTCGGCCAGCACCGCCCCGGCAAATCCCGCGCCGACGATAAGGAGATCGTATTTCGGCTTCATCCCATTATCCTTCGACCGTACATGAAAGAGCAATAGACCAAATCAGGGAGCAGACTAGTGAAAATTGAGGCACAAAAGGGCATTGACGTGTTGAGGCAGGGCCGTTAGCGAGGAAGCCGTGGCCATTTTGACCCAGCGTACCCTCCTTCCGCGCACGTCACCGACCGTCGGAGGTACCCTGGTCTTTGTGACGATTGCAGTCTGGTTTAACCTGATGGGGTGGTTGCTTTCGGCTGTCCACGGGTTGAATGCGGTCGGCTATGCGCTCGCCTTGGTCGGCCTCCTGGCCCTCCTTTATCAGATGGGTCGTTCTCAGTTGATCACCACCGATTACCTTCGTGCCATCCGCCGGTGGGGCCGGAGGGTGCGCCGGCCCCTCCCGGCGCTCTGGTCGGTAATGTTCATCCTCTCCCTGCTCGGAGGCCTCTGGTACAAACCGAGCAACTACGATTTTCTAACCTACCGATTCACGCGGATTCTGCATTGGTGGGCGCAGGGAGCCTGGCATTGGATTGTCTCCAACGATGACCGGGTCAACATCAGCGCCCCGGGATTCGAATGGGTTTTGACTCCGTTTGTCGTTCTAACGCATTCGGCGCGCGGCGCGGCTTTGCTGAACCTGGCCAGCTTCGTCCTGATGCCCGGTTTATTGTTCGTTCTGTTAAAACGCCTCGGCATCCGTTCAAGGGTCGCTTACCAATGGATGTGGTTGTTTCCAGGCGGGTACTGTTACGTCACTCAGGCGGGCAGCGCGGGCAACGACGCTTTTGCAGCGACGTACCTGCTCGGCGGGGTCGTTTTTGCCCTGCTTGGGGCGGATCGCAATCGTCCTTTTTACCTCGTGGCGAGCATCTTCTGCGCAGCCCTGTTGACCGGCGCAAAAGCCAGTAACATTCCCCTTGTCCTCCCGATTATCGTGGCCTGCTGGCCTGCCCGGCGGTTGATGCGAAGAAATTGGGCGTTGATGGGCGCCGCTTCCGTGTTGGCCTGTTTTGCTTCTTTTGTGCCGATTGCTTATGCGAACCTGGTGTTCGCGGGACAATGGGCCGGCGATGCGGGCGGCAAGAGCGGGCTGCAAATCTTTAATCCCGTTGCCGGGTTCGTCGGGAACCTGGCTCAACTTGCCACCAACAGCGTGATCCCGCCCATCATGCCCGCCGCCTCGCAGTGGAACAGCTTTGAGAAAGCTCACCTCGTTCACAGTGCCTTCGGGAAATGGCTGACGCACAATTTTCCGCGCCTCGACTTAAGCGTCCGTGAAATCGTGTCTGAAGAAGCGGCTGGGCTTGGCCTGGGCATTGTGGTCCTCTGGGTGGTGCTGTTGCTCCGCTGGCTCGCTGCCCTCTTTGTCCGGGCGAAGCCGAAAACCCGCACCCGCCCGATGACCGCGTTTTTGGGCTTTTTCGCCTTGGCCTGCCTCTTCAGTTTTGGCGTTTTTCTGGCCAAAATGGGATCCGAGGCGGGCCCGCGGATCCTGGCCACGTATTACCCGGTTTTGCTCATTTGTGTTTTGTTGTTGGTGCACCGCGTTCATCCCCGTCTGCGGGGAGCGTGGCTGGCCTTGTGTGTAGTCGTGCAAATCGTGCCGGTTTTGCTGCTGTTGATCCAGCCGGCCAGGCCGTTCATTCCGGTTAACCAAATCGCGCATGCCCTGCTCCGTTCTCCCGGCCAAGCTCCTTTGCTGCAGCGGATCAACACGGTGTACTCGTCCTACGCGATGAGGGCCGACGCGCTTGGGCCGATGCGGACGTTCCTGCCGGCTGGCGTTCGTGAGGTCGGATTTATCGCGAATGGCAACCAGCCGGAAGTGTCGCTTTGGGAACCCCTGGGCAGCCGCCGGGTCGTCGAAGTGGTTGATTTGGAGCACGAGGCCTCACTGCCCGCTTCCTCGGTAGCGCTCGTTTCCTGGGTTGAGGAGAGCACCCATCGTCGTTACGAAGAATGGATGAAAGCGATGCACCTGGCCGAAGCCGGCCGTGAGAATCTTGTGCTCCGCGTTCAGGCCGGGCCGGAGACCTGGGTCGTCCTTAACAAGGCCGATGCTTCAGGCCAGGGGGCGGTTGCCGGTGCTCCCGCATCCCCCTGACCAAACCCGCCTCTTGAGCATGCCCGAACTGTACACGTTGGTGGTTGCCCTTGGGCCGGGCGAGTTGGAATTGACCCGGTTGACCGACTTGTTGTCGTCGATTGCGTTCCATCAACGGGAAGGCTGTGCCGGGGTGGTCCTCGTCAACGACGGCAACCCTGCCGCTTCGAAAGGCAAAGGCATTTCGTTCCCGGCAAGCATTGAAGTGGTCCAGAATCCAAGAGAAGGCCGCGGCTCGGGTTGGGCCGGAGGATTGCTTACCGGCTTGCTGCATGGGTTTCGCATTGCCCACGCGCAGTTCCCGGCTTCTTACGTGTTGAAACTGGATACCGATTCCCTGGTTATCGCCCCGTTCCATGCCCGGATCCTGGCCGCAATCGAAGCGGCTCCGCGAGCCGGCCTGGTCGGAAGTTACCTTCATCCTCACCAGGGCGATCGACAAGACATCGCGAGGTACCAGGCCGAGAAGGTCAGGAAGCTCCGTGCACCCGTGTCGTTGTGGCGGATTCCCAAACCGCATTTGCGTTTCGGTTGGACGGCCCGGGCGCGTCAACTGAATGTTTACCAGGCGCGGGCGCGCGAGCACCGTTACGTGGATGGTGAGTTCATCGAGGGCGGTGGTTATGCCTTGACCCGAGGCGGCCTTGAAGGGTTTGAACGTCTCGGGGTTTTCGCCGACCCCCGGGTTTTCACCGATCTGGCCGTCGGTGAGGACACCATCTGCTCCATGCTCGTCAAAGCCGCCGGACTGGACCTGGTCGACTTGAGTGGGCAAGGCGGCGTTTTTTGCATTGAACCGCGCTGGCTTCGGCACCCGCCTCCTGAGCTGATCTCCCAGGGCTGGTCCATCATCCACAGCGTGAAGGACTTCGGAGAGGCCAAGGAATCTGAGACGCGTGCCTATTT
>DASWVC010000211.1:0-14439 GCA_036401335.1 Chthoniobacterales bacterium | reverse complement strand
ATGAAGGTCGGATCCGCGCCGTCGAGACCGGCGGCTGCCCCCACGCCGCGATTCGCGAGGACATCTCTGCCAATCTGCTGGCCCTGGAAGATCTTGCCGAGGAATATCGCGCCGAGCTTCTCCTGATCGAGTCCGGCGGAGACAACCTCGCCGCGACGTTCAGTCCGGAACTGGCTGACCTCACCATCTACGTGATCGACGTTGCCGGCGGTGAAAAGATCCCGCGAAAAGGCGGCCCGGGCATCACGCGGTCGGACTTGCTGGTGATCAACAAGACGGACTTGGCACCCCACGTGGGTGCATCGCTGGAGGTCATGGCCTCAGACGCAGCGAAAATGCGGGGTAAACGGCCTTTTGTGATGTGCAACCTCAAAGCCGGCGACGGGCTCGGGGAAATTATTCGCCACATCGAGACCGAAGGCCTGCTGCGCGTCTGAAAGGCCAATGCCCCAAATCAAAAGATGCCACGAATGAAGAGCAAAGCCCCCGTCCTCCATTCTCTGATTTTCTGATTTCTTCGAAATTTCATCAGTGATGAGCAGCGACGACGCCTGCTTCGATTCTTTGATTCGTAGCATTTGCTCTACCCTGGGGCCGGCCGATCCCGGATCAGGGCGACGAGCCGGTCAGCCAGCCGGGGCCGGACCTGCAACATCTGTGCCGCAAACACCGCCGCTGCGCCCAGCTCACGCAGGTGACGGAGGGGTTTACCCAAAAACAATCCGGGGATCTCTTGCTTGAGGCCGTCCGAAATCATCCGCGCAACCAGGACCGGAATTCCCCGCTCTTTAACTAACCGGCTCAGGCGCACCGATTCCATGTCGATGGCGAGGTGGTTTTTCTTTTGGGCGAGACGCACCTTTTCCGACGCCGTGGCAACCGTTTGAACCTCGAGAAAATTGCCCACCGCATCGGCGGCGTCATCGTAGTGCGCCAACAAATGCGGGTCGGAAAGGTTTCGCGCCAGCACAAAGTCCCCCGGCTGAACCAGGCTGCGGAGGCTACCGGCGAACCCGGAACAAATAACGAAGTCAGGTCGGGTTTGGTGAAGGCATCCCTCGAGCACCTCCGGCCGGGTAAGGCCGATGCCAACGTAGGTTACCGTGACGTGCTCGCCCCCGATTTTTCCGGTCACCGCTGACCCATAACCGGAACGTTGGCGCAGCCGACGGATGAAGGGCGCAGCTTCGGCGGGCAGTGCAAAGGTCACCAACACCATGGTCAGGGCGTGGTGGGACTATGGAGGGCTACCTCCACAAATACCGGTGCTGAGGCGGTCGCAACCGGCGCCGGGCTTGGCGGTGCGACTTTGGGGTCCTTAGCCGCCTTCAGAAAAGCGCTTTCGGCCCCGGCCGGCAGTTGCACCAGCAAACTGGTGCTGCTTTCATCAAGGGGGGTGGCCACCGCCGTGCCCCCGCAAGCGACCGCCAGGTCTTTCAGGCGTGCCGCTTCCGTTTCGAGCTTTTCTTTCGGGACGGCAAACTCCAGCTTCTGTTGGGCGATTTCAGGTTTTACCAAGGCTTGGTCTGCCGCGTGTTCGACCGAGGTCCGCAGCCCGGAAAACTGGCCCGGACCAGGGGAAGGCTCCGGTGCCCGATGCAGGACCGTCCAGGCAGTGCCAGCCACGACGGCCACTAAAATTCCGAGCAAGACATAGCGTTTGGCCATGCAGGAAACTTTGGGGTTGCGCAATGAACGATGATCGTCTCGTGATTGCAACGTGTGAGCACTCTAGCGGATGGTAAAATCTTGGTCACCGGCGGGGCCGGTTTTATTGGAAGCGCGCTGATCTGGGCCTTGAACCAGCGCGGCGTCGAAAACATCCTGGTCTCGGATCGCCTCGCGACCGACCTGAAATGGCGCAACCTGGTCGGCCTCCGCTTTAACGATTACGTCGATGCCGACGACCTGCTGGATCAGGTTCTCGACGATACGCCCACCCTCAATGAGATCCGCACGGTGTTTCACCTGGGAGCCTGCTCCGCCACCACGGAACTTGATGCCGGGTACCTCATGCAAAACAATTTCGAGTACACTAAATTCCTTTGCGGATGGGCTCTTCGCCACCGGATGCGTTTTGTGTATGCGTCCTCCGCCGCCACCTACGGGGACGGCGCCCAGGGAATGGACGACGACGAAACCCAACTGGACCGATTGCGTCCCCTCAATGCTTACGGGTATTCCAAGCACCTGTTTGACCTGCATGCCAGGCAGAATGGATACCTCCGGCAAATTGTCGGCCTCAAGTATTTCAATGTTTTCGGGCCTAATGAGGCACACAAAGGCGAAATGCGCAGCTTGGTGCACAAGGCGTTTGCACAGGTGCAGGAGCGGGGCGCCATCCAACTGTTCCGGTCTTACCGGCCCGAGTACCGTGACGGCGAGCAAAAGCGGGATTTTCTCTACGTGAAAGATGCTGTCGAGATGACGTTGCATTTGGCGCAAGCACGCGGTGCGAACGGCCTTTATAACCTTGGGTCCGGGGTCGCCCGCTCGTGGATTGACTTGGCCAGTGCCCTGTTTGAGGCGATGAACCGCCCGGTTCAGGTCGAATTCATCGAAATGCCGGAGGTCCTTCGCGACAAGTACCAGTACTTTACGCAGGCTAACGTCCACAGATTGCGAAAGTCAGGATACCCCGGGGCACGCTTTACCCTGGAAGCAGCTGTCGCGGATTACGTACAGGCATACCTTTTGCCCGGCCGAACGTTGGGCAGCCACTCATGATCGTTCATAGAGCCGGCCCGGTTCGTCCCCCCAGCCCTGAACCATAGCCGCCTCCGGCAAGTTGGTTAACCGGCCCGTGAGCCGGGTTTTCACGTTCCATGATCCCCAGGCTTGGCGCCCAGTCACTGGAGGTCTTCTGAAAGCACGCTCGTTTTCTCCCGCGCTCCCAGCACCTTGGCCTGCGCTACGACCGCAGGAGGATCTTCGTTGAAACGGTAACCGTGACAACTCGGACAAGTCGCAACCCGTTTGGTCACGATCGAGTCACAGCCTTCGCACACCTTGTAGAGCTCGGGCTCTTCGGCTATTTTGGCGGCTTTGGCGGCGCGCTCAGCGAGGGACATGAATTTATAATGCTTTCACCCACGTCGGTTTGCAAGCCAAGGCGACAGATAGGCGCGAGTAATTTGGTTGTGTTTGAACGAAGCGCGGCGTGCCGCTCACTGACTTCGAGGCGGCGCCGGGCCGGTGCCCCTTCAGGGGCTAAGGGTCCTTATCTTAGTGCCATTACCGTGCGGCGTGAAAGAACGTGGGGGTAGCGCCCGCCCTGGTAGGGGTGCTTGTCCTCAAGCGCCCGGTGGGGGGCCGGCCGCCCCGCGGTCGGCAAGGGATTGTCACGGCAGCACCTGCGTCAAGCCTCACCACCGCTCCGCGGTAGACCCGTCAAGCCGATCCTGCCACCGACAGAAATTCCGATTCGAGGGCCAGGGTGGCAGCCCCGATGATGCCGGCATCGTTGCCCAGGGTTGCCGGCACCACTTCCAGTTTTTCCCAGAAGGTCTTCTCACAGCGAGTCTGAATCGTCCGGCGGATCGGTTCAAAAATTAGTTCGCCCGCCCGCGCAACCCCGCCGCCGATCACGATCCGATCCGGGTTAACCAACCAGATTACGTTGGTTAGGCCTACCCCTAGCTTCAGGCCGATGTCTTCCCAGAGCTCTTTTGCCAACGCGTCGCCGCCTGCCGCTGCAACGGCCAACCGCTCCGGTTCCGCCGCTTCGGAAGAAAGAATCTTTCCCACCTGCAGGTAAATTTCTTTGGCGCGCTCCGAGATGTGCCAGTGGCCGACGTAAGCCTCGAGGGCCCCCTTGTTGCCGTAGACAAAATCGACGCCCTGATAATCAATCGACGTTTGACCGATCTCGCCGGCAACCTTGGTGGCACCACGGTAGAGCCGTCCATTAAGGATCAAAGCCCCGCCGATGCCGGTGCCCAGGGTGACGCAGACAACGTTCGGCAGTTGATGCCCCGCCCCGAATTTCCACTCGGCGTACGCCATGGCTTTTGCATCATTTTCCAGGTTTGTCACCAAACCCGTTTTCTCGCTGATGATTTCGCGCAGCGGAATCCGGTACCAGCCCTTGACGTTGGTTAGGTTCACCACCAGACCAGCCGCCGGGTCAATGATCCCGGGCACCCCGAAACCGACCGCTTCCAACGCAGGATACTCCTGCCGGAGGCGCCCGATTTCCGCGACCACCTCCTCAACCAATGTGGCGGTGTCGCCGTCCTGGCGCGTGACAATGACGTTGCCCCGCGTCAGGATTTGTCCTTGCTGAACGACGCCCATTTTAATGCTGGTGCCGCCGAAATCGATGCCGATGGATAGGGGAGCGCTCATGAGGGGATATTTTGTAGGGCAATGATCCTGAGACCTTCCAGAGTCAAGTCTGGATCCACAATTTGCAACTCTGGAAGCTTGGCTGCGATCAGCGCGGCATAACTGCCGGTCGCGACGATGGTTGCCCTTCCCTCAAGCTCCGCGACGACCTCGGTAATGATTTGCCGGACCAATCCCCGGTAACCGTAGACGGCCCCGGCGAGCATGGCGGCACGGGTGGATTTGCCGATTGCCTCCACCGGCTCCTCCAGGTCAATGCGGGGCAGCAACGCCGTCCGATCGTAAAGGTAATCCGTCATCACGCCAAGACCGGGTGCAATTACCCCGCCGACGTATTTCCGGTCCTTCGACACAATGTCAAAGGTGACGGCAGTTCCGAAATCCACCACAACGGCCGGAGCGCCGTGCCGGTACGCAACGCTCACTGCATTCGCGAGCCGGTCCGCCCCAATGGTAGACGGTTCGGGAAAATCGATGCCGATGCCCAGGTTCAATTGCGGAGACAACTCCAGCAGCCCGTTTCGAAACAAGCGGCGGAACAGCGGCGTCTTTGCCGGCACCACCGAACCGAGGATCACGTTGTCGAACTTCCACGTACGCGTTAACCGGCGAAGGCTTTCCACCGACAAACCTTTTGTTGGGACGACCTTCCGGCTAAGGAGACGTTCGCGGTCCGCGAGCGCAAACTTCGTTGATGTATTGTTCAGGTTAACCAGCAGAAAGTCCGGCATCGAAGAGAAATGCCACGAATCAAAGAATCAAAAAACCAAAGAATGCCAGGGATTGAATGCCACAAGTCAAAGAACATCTGTGGCATTCTTTGATTCGTGGCATTTTTCATGATGTTAAACTTGCCCCTGCGCCTCCGGAGGTTGCGGCGTTCGCCTTCCATCCGCAATCTGGTGCGAGAAACCCGGGTTGACCGGCAACAACTCATCCTGCCGCTGTTTGTTTCCGAAAAAGTGACCGGCTCCCAACCTGTCGCCAGCATGCCGGGCGTGTTTCAACATTCCACCAAGGCATTGGTGGAAGAAGTGCGCCAGGTGCAAGACGCCGGGGTCTCGGCGGTTCTGCTCTTTGGGATTCCTACCCACAAAGATGAAGCAGCTTCGCAGGCCCATGCGCCGGACGGCATCGTGCAGCGGACAGTGCGGGAGGTGAAAGCGGCGGCACCCGGCCTTACGGTAATAACGGACCTCTGCCTCTGTGAGTACACCGCGCACGGCCATTGCGGCATCGTTGAGCGCCGAGGCGACCAATACGAGGTGGTAAACGACGCCTCCGTGAACCTGCTGGCACAAACGGCCGTCAGCCACGCCGAAGCCGGCGCTGACATCGTAGCCCCCAGCGACATGATGGACGGACGCGTCGGCGCGATCCGTCAGGCGCTGGACACGGCGGGCCACGCTGAGGTGTCCGTGATGAGCTACGCCGCTAAATTCTGTTCAGCGTTTTACGGGCCGTTTCGCGATGCAGCGGAAAGCGCGCCCCGGTTTGGAGACCGGCGCACCTACCAGATGGATCCGGCAAACGCCTCCGAGGCGCTTCGGGAGGTGGCCCTTGACGTAGACGAGGGTTGCGACCTGCTGATCGTGAAACCGGGCCTGCCTTACCTCGACCTGCTCTGGCGGGTCAAAGACCGCTTTGCCCTGCCCACCGCCGTGTACAGTGTAAGCGGTGAGTATGCCATGCTTAAAGCCGCCGCGCAGAACGGCTGGCTGGACGAAAAAAAGGCCGTTCTCGAATTGATGACCAGCTTCCGTCGGGCAGGTGCTGACATGATAATCACTTATTGGGCCAAGGATGTTGCCCGGTGGCTGGAAGAGAAGGCGTGATTCCGGCCACTGCCTTCCGCGCAACTTCGGTGGGCATGCCGGGTTACACCCAACGTATGAAATTGACATCTCTCCTCCGCCTGCTTCCGGCGGTGGCGCTTGCTGCCACCATCGGCACGGCTGCGGCCAAACCTAAAGTCAAGCCGTCCCCGAGTCCCGCAGCGGCTACTTCGGATGCCACGCCGGCTGCCTCTCCGGACGACACGGCCACATCAACCACCGGCACCGCCGCAGGAAAAAAGCGGACCATGTCGCCGGATGCGATCAAGAAGGGACAGCTTACCAGGTTGCGGAATGAGGTAGGGCTGAAACCCGACCAGGAAACCAAGGTCAAACCGATTGTCGACAAGTACGTGGATGACCGGCTGGCGGTTAAGAATGATGCCTCGTTGTCGTCCACCGCCAAGGAAGCGAAATTCAAGGACCTGCGGCAACAGTACGTGGCCAGCATCAACGGCGTGCTGACCCCGGACCAGCAAAAGCAATGGGCCGCCGCCAAAACCGCGAGGGTGGCTAAAATGCGCGCAGGCCGGGCGAAGGCCCAGGCCGGGGCCGCCGCGCAGCCGTCTCCGGCGGTGCACTGACCAGACCCTTTGTCGGCAAGGAGCAACACCCGCCGCAGAAAATGCGGCGGGCACCATTAGCGGAGTTGCAACCCGCCAAGGGGCTCCGTACCATGGTCGCAGGTGACCTCTGTGAATTGTGGCCGCCGTTTCTTCGCATGTCAGTCAGCAAAGATTTAAAGGCCCTCTGCTACGGACTTGACCAGTTTCGCGTGGCCACGGCCCTCGGCCATGAGGGTGAGGCCAACCTGGTTTGTTGGAATGAAACCTTCCAGGAGGTGACGGGATTTGGGAGTGACGAGCTGAAGGCGTTGTCCGTGAGCCGGATCCTGGTCTGGGAGAATGAAGCCGCTTCGGTCAAACCTCCTTCGGTGAATGGCTTGGCCGAAACGTCCTTCTTTCCGTGTGTGCTCAGGCCCCCTGACTTCCGACGGCCGATTCCCGGACGTGCCACCCGGCGGTCAGACGGCTATGTGCTCGTTCTCTTGGATCAGGAAGCCCTGGCGGAACCGGAACTGGTGATCACGGGGGACCGTTTGCTGGGACGCCAGGAAGAAGCCGACCGTGTCCGCAAGGTGATTCATGATGAGGTCAGCTCCGACCTGCTCGCCGCCAGCTTCGGGGTCCACAGCGTAAACGCGAAACTGCAGGCACGCGATGCGCCCGAAAGCGCTGAAATGGCCCAGGCTGTCGGTGCCTTGGACCAAGCCATTCAACGTTTGATCGCGGCCTTCAGCGTCGAACAACCGGGCGTGATTGCGGTCTGACCGATCGCCGTGGAGATCAAGGCGCATTTGGCTGCCTTGTTGAACCGCAACGGATTCCCTTGCCTTAACGGGCAGGGGTGAATTATTATCCGGCAACCAGCGTATGGGCCGGAAACTTCTGATTGTACTTGCGGGGACATGCTTTTTCTTGAGCTGGTTCACGCCGGAGCTTCGTCTGCCGGAGCGGACGCCTTACCGGGCCGTTATTTCGCGCCTTCAGAGCTTGGTGCTTGCACCGTCTTGCGCCGGCCTCGCCTACCTTGAGGGGCAATTGCTTCCCAGGATTTTCAAATTCAAAGACCAGCTAAGAGTATTCGGTGTTTCGAATTTTTGATCGTTACCTGCTCAAGAACTTTCTGGTGCCGTTTTGCTACGCGCTTTTCGGCATGGTTGCGATCTGGTTGATTTACGACCTGGGCGAGAATACGGCGACATTTCAGGATGCTCACCTTTCGGTCAGCACAATTGCGCTGTTCTACCTGGCCCAACTGCCGTTCATCCTGGTAAACTGGATCCCGCTTTCCGTTTTGCTCGGCCTTTTGTACGTGCTCACCCGGATGTCACGCCGGAATGAGATCGTGTCCATGCTGGGAGCCGGTCGAAGCGTGTTCCGGGTGCTGCTGCCGTTGATTATTCTGGGCGGAATTCTTACCGGGGTGTCCACCTACCTCAACTTCGAGCTTGCTCCCCGTGGCGAGTACGCGGCCACTTACATGGTTGACGAGGTCGCCCGCGGAAAATCCAAGACGACGAACCTCGACGGCCATATTTTCGTTAACCGGAAAGATCATCGGACCTGGTTTATCCAGCACTTGAACACCAAAACCCAAAGCCTTGAAGGGTTGCAGATCATCCAGGAGGATGCCTCCGGCACCATCCTGTTTACCGTCTACGCTCAGTCCGCCTTCCACGATCCAGCGCAGGGTCTGTGGACCTTTTTCAAAGGTAAGTTCACCTACGTCAATCCTGCAGGCGACGTCGTCAAAGAACAATATTTCGAGCGCAAAGCCCAGCTGGGGTGGACGGAAAGCCCTTGGCAGCTCGGGAGCTCAGCCCTGAAAGGCAAGTTCATGACGGTGCCGCAGCTGCAACATTATCTCCAGACCAACGTGGATTTCCCTCCGGCAAACCTGGCCGAGTTTCAAACCCAGTTCTGGTACCGGTACGCCCTGCCATGGAACGCCCTGGTTGTGGTGCTGGTGGCCAGCCCCATGTGCGTGGTGTTCTCCCGCCGGGGTGCACTCGGCGGGGTGGCGGGCGGGTTGTTCCTGTTTCTTGGTTTGTACTTTTCCAGCAACGTTTTTCTGGCCTTGGGCCAGGGTTCACGCGTCCCGCCGATGGTCGCGGCGTGGGCGCCGGCCACCCTCTTTTTGTTGGTCGGCGTGGTCCTCCTCTACCTGCGCACCCAGAATCGGCCGGTGCCCTTTTTAGGGTGACTCACGTCGGTTTTGCCTCTGGTCCCCTTTGAAATCAGGGGCAAATAAGCGTACGTTAAAGGTTCTGTGATCGCGCTCCGGGAGGACTTTGACAACGACTTCGCGCAGGGCATCCGCGAGATGTTCGACCGCGAGGGTTTGCTGTCGAAAGCCAGGAATTTTGAGTATCGCCCTGAACAACAAGAGATGGCGGTCGCGGTGGCCCGCACGTTGTCGGAGCAGCGCCACCTGGTCGTGGAGGCGGGAACCGGGGTTGGAAAATCCCTGGCCTACCTTGTTCCAGCCATTCGCTACGCGCTGGAGGAAAACCGCAAAGCGATCGTTTCGACCCACACCATCAACCTGCAGGAGCAACTGCTTCAGAAAGACATTCCGATCGTCCAGAAACTGCTGGACCGGCCCTTTAAAGCCGTGCTGTTGAAGGGGCGGCAGAATTACCTCTGCCCAACCCGGCTGGCCCGCGCCCTGCAGTCCGAGGGGGAACTTTTCACCAGCCCGGAACAGGCAGAGCTGCGGCGCATCAAAGCGTGGAGCGAACGCACGACGGAAGGCACTTTAAGCGACTTTGACATTGAGCCCGATCCGGCCGTCTGGAGTCAGGTCTGCAGCGAGGCGCACATCTGCATGCCAAAAACCTGCGGCGCGGGCGGCCGCTGCTTTTACCAGAACGCTCGCAAACAGGTGATCGGAGCCGACGTGATTGTGGTTAACCACACCCTGTTTTTCCTTGCGCTCCACAACGCTGGCGATGCGGAAAACCGGGCGAGCGGGTACCTCTTCCCGAACGATTTTGTCATCTTCGATGAAGCCCATACGCTTGAGGCAGTGGCCGCCCGTCAGATCGGCCTGAACGTTTCCCATTACGGCGTCCGCCAGGCCCTCCACCGTTTGCACAACCCCAAGACGCAAAAAGGTTTGTTTTCACTTTTGCGTCAAGCCGAGGCCGTGCGGGAAACGGCCGATGCGTGCGAGCTCCTGGACCGGTTTTTCCAAGCGGTGGAGCAAGCCGGTGACTTCCGCCGGGGCCGTGAATGCCGGGTCAGGCACCCGGAACTGGTGCCTGATTCCATCACGACGGCGTTGGCCCGCGTGCAATCAGCGGTAGTGGGCGTGGTCAAGGACACCGAGGACGAAAAGCTCAAAGCTGAACTGCAGGACCTTGGCCGCCGGGTTCGGGACGCACGGGTCGGGGTGGCTGAATTTCTTGGTCAGACTCCCGAAAACCACGTTTTCTGGATCGAACGCGGCGGACGGGCGGGACAATTCCTCAGCCTGAATGCCGCACCGGTCGACATCGCCGCGACCCTTGGCTACCTGCTGTTCCCGGAAGGCCGCACCTGCATCATGACGAGCGCGACGCTTTCCGTCGGCCGCAAGGACCTGGCCTATTTCCGAAACCGGATTGGGGCAGCGGAGGTTGAAGCCGTGCAGATCGGCAGCCCGTTCGATTTTGAGAAGCAGATGCGCCTGTACGTGGCGAAAAAGATGCCCGACCCGCGGGACCCGGCGTACAACGATGCGCTTGAGCATTGGATCCGGCATTTCGTCAAAGAAACCAGCGGGCGTGCCTTTGTGCTTTTTACAAGCTACAAAGCCATGACGGCCATGGCCGAACGGTTCGAAGCCGAGTTCGACGATCAATACACGTTTCTCGTGCAGGGACAAAGCGGGTCGCGCACCCGGCTGCTCGAGCAGTTCAGGAAATCGGGCAACGGCGTCCTTTTCGGCACCGACAGTTTCTGGGCGGGCGTCGACGTGCCTGGCGAGGCGCTGTCAAACGTCATCATCACCCGGCTGCCATTCGCCGTGCCCGATCACCCGTTGACCGAGGCAAAACTGGAGTACATCGAAGCTCAGGGCGGCGACCCGTTTACGGAATTTTCCTTGCCGGAAGCGATCCTCAAACTCAGGCAGGGGGTGGGTCGCTTGATTCGGACCCGAACGGATCACGGCATTGTGGTCATTCTCGATAACCGGATCCTGAGCAAGCCTTACGGACGGGCTTTCCTGGAAGCCCTGCCCAAGTGCAAGCTGGAGGTTGTTTAAGCTTAACCCCCGTCAATTTACCTGTTCTGAAGCCGGGACTTTTTTACGATGAATCCAGTCGAAGTTTTTTTGGGTACCCTGCAAAGCTCATTGGGGGACGGCAGCTTCCGTAAGCTCACCTTGGGCAAGTTGCGTGGGGAACTGGACGGCCAGGAGCACGTCTACCTTCGCCTGGTCGAGATCCAGGGCGGGTTGCACCTTTCGTTCCTGCACCGTTTTCCGGACAAAGACATCACAAAAAACCTTCCACTGACGGACGCCTTGGCTGCCGTGCGCGGCTGGGTGGGCACCGCGAGTCTGGCCGCAACGTTGTTCACGGACGTCGAACGGCGGCAACTCTTGTTTAATCGGCGAGGAAAACCGCGCATGACGCATCATGCGGAACAGAGGGAGGCGGTTCCTTTGCCGCACGACCAGCCGAAAGCGCGAGCGTTACGGGACGAGCGGTTCCTGCAGCCGCTGGGCGTGCTGGACCCTGCCGGCCGCCCCAGCCCGCAAATGGGCGACAAATACCGTCAGATCCATCATTTTATCGAGCTGGTGGCGCCGCTGGTCCGAGAGTTTCGGTCGGGAAACCTCGTCCGGGTCGTGGACCTCGCCTGCGGCAAAGGCTACCTCACGTTCGCGCTTTACCAGTACCTGGTGGAACAAGGCCTCGAGGTGGACGTCCGGGGGGTGGAGAAGCGCCGGCCGTTGGTGGAACTGGCCAACGGCATTGCCCGGGACTGCGGGTTCAGCGGCCTTCATTTTGACGCGCAGGACATCGAGCAAACGGAGGTCACCGGTGCGGACCTGGTCGTCGCCCTCCATGCGTGCGACACGGCCACCGACGACGCGTTGCGCAAAGGCGTCCAGGCAGGCGCCCGGTGGCTGCTGGCAGCCCCCTGTTGCCACCAGGAAGTGCGTCCCCAGATTCAGGCGCCGCCAGGGCTGGAGCCGCTCTTTCGTTTTGGGATCGAGGTGGACCGGCTGGCTGAATCGGTCACCGACGCCATCCGGGCGTTGTGCCTGGAGGCATCCGGCTACCAGACGCGCATCCAGGAGTTTATCAGCCTCGAGCACACGCACAAAAACCGCTTGATCATGGCCGCTAAACAGCTCAAGGCGACTGATCAGGTGCAAAAGTGGCGGGAAGTTGAGGCCTTCCAAGCCCATTTCGGGATCAAGCACCAGAGCCTCAGCGCTGCGTTGAAACCGGGCGCGCCTGAAGCCTTAACGTAATTGACAGCACGCCTTTCCAAGCGATGATGTCGATTCGATCCGGTGGCGGGATAGCCAAGTGGTAAGGCCGAGGTCTGCAAAACCTCTATTCGTGGGTTCGATTCCCACTCCCGCCTCCATTTCCTAGATGCCATTTCTGCTACTCTTCGTCGAGGGCAAGGCCGGCGAGTTCTACGGAGGAGTTTCCAGTGCCTTTCGGCATTCAGGACGGTTCCGCCTCAACCAGTTGGGTTTGGGAAAGTTCCCAAAACGGGAACTTTCTCTTCGAGTTCCTGCTCCGTCGCACTAACCTGTCCATGAGGGTCATCGCCCGCAAAACGCTCCGCGACTTCTATGAACACCACGCCGACGGCAAGACTCCGCTGGAAGCATGGTTTCATGAAACCGAGGCGGCTGGCTGGCAAAGACCGCAGAAAATCAAAAACCGCTACCTATCCGCCGACTTCCTGCCCGGCAATCGGGCGGTCTTCAACATAAAAGGCAATGCCTACCGCCTGATCGTTAAAATGCATTACAACACCGGCATCGTCTTCATCCGCTTCGTCGGCACCCATGCGGAGTACGACAAGATTGACGCCACGACTATCTAGTGACTGACCATGAAAGCGAAGATCATCAAGACCGAGGCGGAATACGCCGCGGCGTTGGCTCGCGTGGAAGCCCTCATGGAGGCCACGCCCGGTTCCCCCAAGGAGGCGGAATTGGAACTCTGGTCACTGCTCGTGGAGCGCTACGAACAAGAACACTTTCCCATCGACCTCCCCGATCCGGTGGAGGCGATCAAGTTTCGCATGGAGCAGGAAGGGCTCCGGCAGAAAGACCTGGAGAAGTTTTTTCCCGGCAAAAACCGGGTTTCCGAAGTCCTCAATCACAAGCGGCCGCTGAGCATCGGCATGATCCGCGCCCTTCACCGCGGGCTCGGCATTCCAGCGGAAGTGCTGCTCCAGAAAATTCCTGCCCGATAATGCAGTGCCACTCCAGTGGCACGATGCCGCAAAAGCCGTTGAGTTTGACCCATCTTGAACACCCCGAATTAGTAAGTTATTGGCGGGAAGCTACTTACAAAAACGCCAAAGTGCTTTGGCACTGCACTTCGGCGGACGTGGCCAAAGGAGAGCGTTCGCGCAAGGGGGGCGGTGCGGCCACGCCGGTCGCCCGCAAGGCCGCCGATGCTTCGGCCAAGAAGGCCGTCCGCAGAAGAAAGCGTTGGTGTTCGAAGGTGAGTTCCACTTCCTGCAGGCCTTCCAAGCCACGCAGCACGGGGTCCCCTTCGCTCACCGATCCGGCTCCTTTCAGGCGCCGCTCCAACTCGGCTTTGAGCGTCAAAGCCAGAAAACGGCAATAGACCTGACCCCGGATGGCGTCGTCGTTCTGGTGGTAGAGGGGCCGGGTTTCCAGGACCGCTTTGGCCGTGCGAACACTCTGCTCCACCGTCCAGAGGGTTTTGTACACGTGCGCGACGGTCTCGGCGTCGTGCACGGTGTTGGGCCGCAAAACCCACCGCCCGTCGTAGCGGGCCTCAACTTTGAGTGGGTTTTCATCGACTTGAAAATGGTCCTCACCCTCCACGTTCAAATAACGTCGGTAACCCTTGTTGCCGACCAGGCCCTTGTCGCCGCGCCGCAGTTGCTCGCGCAGGTGGGCCACGGTGGCGTCGCGGGCGTGGGCGTCTTTGCGCCGCTCTTCCTCGCTCTAGGCAGACCACGTAACGACGGTTCTCGACCCAGCCTTCCTTGAGTTTCAGCGGGGACGGATCTTTGGGCTTGGTCCGCTCCGGCACGCTCTCAAACCACGGGCCACGATGACCCAAGACCTCCGTGCTCACCTCGTTCTGTCGCCGCAGGCGCACCCCGACAATGTAGCCGACCGGCGGCACCCTGCTTTCGAACGCTGCAAGCGTCGCTTGGCTCACCATCCCCCCGAATCGGCCACCACCGTGATCTGCCGCAGGCCGAAGCGGCGCCGCATCCGCTCGATCACCGGCACCAGGGTCTTGGCGTCGGCCGTGTTGCCCGGCCACAACTCGCAGCAGATCGGGTTGCCGTGCACGTCGATCGCCAGGCCCACCACCCTCTGGGCCAGATCGGGCCCGATGCGGCGCACCGCCACCGGGTGGGTCTCCCCGGCCGCCTGGGCATCGAGGACCGCGAAGGCCTGGCAGTGCCGTAGGCCCGAACGCATCAGCCGGTCCAGTTGCCCACTGGCTTGGAGCCCGTCGAGCCGG
>DASWVC010000210.1:0-1881 GCA_036401335.1 Chthoniobacterales bacterium | reverse complement strand
CTTGTCTTCCATCATCGAGGGCCACGCTTGGCCAGCCAGAGCCAAAGATCAGACGTCCTTTTACAGTCCTCATGTCCCTCGATTTCTCCTGGAAAGTGGGCTTTTAAGCGAAGTAACACGCTTTTGTCAAGAAATTGGCGTCAATTTTACAATAAAGTTTGAACGGAGTGATTGATTGGTTGTCACGTCGTCCAGCCTGAGAAACGATTGGAAATGGCATTGACCGCGGTCCCGTTCCAATCGACGGGACCGCCGAACCCACGGAACCCGCGTTCCGTGTAGCCTCAGGTCAATTGTACGTGCCCAATCATCCCGAATGCTTTAGGAACAAGCGCCTGCACCACAGAAAAAAGGCCGGCCCGCTAGGCCAGCGTCAGCGAAACACCTTTTCAGTACGACAAAGCCTCGGCTCCCGACGTTACTGCATCTGAAAGCTTACCGGCAACGTGAACGTTCCATTAGTGCCGGGCGCAAACTTCCAGTTGGATTTCGTAAACCTGATCACGAAGCTCTCCAACATGGGAGGGCCGGAAATGGGTT
Organism: Chthoniobacterales bacterium; assembly: GCA_036401335.1. Classification (GTDB taxonomy): domain Bacteria; phylum Verrucomicrobiota; class Verrucomicrobiia; order Chthoniobacterales; family JAFAMB01; genus DASWVC01. The sequence continues at coordinate 1,341 of DASWVC010000210.1, read as the reverse complement.
TGGCATCCACAATCTCGCCGTTGGAGACGGTAAATGAAACCTTCACATCTCCCCGTATGCCCATCTGCAAAGCCTGCGGAGGGTAAGGAGGTTTTGGACTCCGGACCAGGGTGCCGGAACGATTGCCGCCGTGTCCAGTCCCGTCAGGGGCACCGGTTGCGCTGCCATGGGCCATGCCGGGCGTTGGCGCCGCATTCGGGTTGTGGTGCTCCGTCGGCTTTTCGGTCTTCGGTTTGGGAGGCGCTGAGGGGTGCGGGGTCGCCGAAGGATGTGGCGTGGCCGAAGGTGCCGGCGTCGCCGAGGGGGCGGGTGTAGGGGTTGGCTGCGGAACCTCAAACTCGGGCGGCTTATCCAGCGGCGGCGGGGTCGGCTCGTCCTGTGGCGGCGGCGGCGTCGGTTCCGGCTCAGGCGGCGGCGTGTCTTCCGGGACGTTCGGATCACCGAGTTTTTCAACGTCGTTTGTGTCGAGATCGGTCAACTCTATCGCGGTGTCCGCCTTTAACTCTTTCGGCGCAAAATTGATCCAACGTCCCGCGTAGGCCGCTGCCCCATTAAGAAGAAGAGAAAGGAGCAGGAACCAGATAATCGACCTTTTCTCACGGGGCGCTCTCGGCAGTTCCTGCGACATAAAAATAGCTGAAACTACTCAGGAATGGGCTGCCGGTGCGCCAGCTGCCGCCGCGGCAGGCTTGATCTCCAGGCCTACTTTCTGAATGCCGGCGGTGCGAGCCTTGTCCAGCACGAAGACCACCGTGTCGTAGGTGGCATCCTTGTCACACCGGATGAAAACACGGGAGTCATGGCTCTTTCCGTAGAGTTGCTGGAACCGCCCGAGGACGTCGTCTTTGGCGACCTTGTCTTTATCGAAATAGATGTCCATCAACGCATCAATGCTCACCAGCGTGAAGTCAGGCTTATTGTTTTGATCAGCGCTGGTCGCCGTCGGCAAATTCACGTCGATCCCTTTCATGTTGATCATCGTCAAGCTTACCAACATGAAGGAGGCGAGCAGGAAAAACATGATGTCGATCAGGGGGATGATCTCAAGCCGCGCTTTCCTAATTGGAACGGGCGTACTGCTCAGGCTGCTGCCGTGCATGATCGGTCTCCAGGTTGCCTTTAACGCGCAAGTTGTTCAACATGAGGATCAGGTTGTGCGAAGTTGATTCCAGTTCGAACTGGAGCTTCGCCAGCTTGGCATTATAGAAATTGAAAAAAATCAGCGTAAAGATGGCAATGCCCAAACCGCAGGCGGTTGCGATCAGCGCTTCACCAATGCCGCCGGAGACAGCCGCCGGACTAAGGCCGCCCTCGTTAACGGCATTGAACGCAGCCATAATT
>DASWVC010000209.1:0-4364 GCA_036401335.1 Chthoniobacterales bacterium | reverse complement strand
TTTCCACGACCGAGTGGAGAAATGCCTCTGACGTCGTGAGCGCCTCTGTCATGCGGCCGAGTTCCTGGGCGGCGTTTTCCTGTGCTTGCGCCAGCCGTTGCGCCGTCTGCCGCCCGGATTCAGCCTCCGCTTTTGCTGACTCGATGGCTTTGACCTGGTCGCGGATCGCACGCGAAATCAGCCAGGCAAGCCAGGCAAATAACCCCGAACAACCTGTGCCCACCGCGATCAGTTCCCGCCAACTCGATCTGAGGGTCCGCTCCATTTTGCCCGCCAGGAGCTGCGACTGGGTCTGCGTGGATTCAGCAAAACCCTTTTCAGCCACGTCGATGTCATGTGAAACCATCGCCAGGCTGCCCGCGAGTTTCTCACGCTCGCGCCTGAGCGCCAGGGTATCCTGCCTCAGCGCGTAAAGACCGCTCCGGCCCACCGGGACGTTCTGGAGCGCCTCCTTTTCCTTGTAACGCTCCCCCAAGAGAATGGTTTTCAGGTTGTCCACCGCTTCCATGGGATTAACGCCATCCCCTAACGGTGTGTTGGTGAGAGAGCCGGCGTCGAAGGTTAGGCGGTCGAGCGCAGGCTTAAGCTGGTTATCCTTTAGGTTGGCAAGGTTGTCCGCCTCCTCTTCCCGGCTGAAAATTTCCACCAGGCCCGCCACCTGGGTCAGTTCATCCTTAAACTCGCCAGGCCCGCGACTTTCCTCTTGCCCTTGTTTCGCGAGAATCAACGTTGCCAGGTCTTCTGCTTCTTCACCCCGTGCTGCCTTCCAGTGGTTAAGTTCGATCGCGTTTCGCAGGCGCCGCTTTCCCTCCATCGTTTCAACCGCGGCCCGCAACGCGGTGATCAGATCGCGTGCCCGGGTTAAAGTCAGTTCCTGGCCCACGTCCTGCCAGACAACATCGTACCTGCCGCGCCACAGGACAGCTCCTCGCTCAACCGTGGACATGTCATTGGCCAGCGAACCAAGGCGCTGGAGGGCGATGGAGCTGCCATTCGTCGAACGCAAAAGCCCTTGGACGGTCAGCGCAAACTGCGCGGCGGCGTCAGGTTTGCCCACGGCGGGCAGGTTCTCATCCAGGATGCCCTGGATCTCCCTCCGCGCCGCGTCCGCGCGTTGCACGATCGCCTGCGAGGCCCGGCTCAGGCGGCCCTGCTGCTCTTGGAGTTGCTGGCGGCTGCGATGGATTGCTTTTAACTGAAACCCGATTTGTGCGCTCACGATCACGACCATCGCGAGGCCGAGAACCCCCAACAGGCGCACCATCCTTTGTATGCGTCGTTCCACCCGCGTCGTGTTCATCGCGCGGTGTCCTTTTTGAATTCCCCTGCAATGTCCGACCAGGTGAAAGGCACAAATACGCCTTCCTTTAACTTTGTCGGCCAGACGCGGTGGCTGGCCTGGTGCTCGTCCCGGCTCAAGTTAAGCGGTTCTCCCAGGCCGATCTCAAACTGACCTAACGTTTCAAGTGCATCGACCACTGCTTCGCGCGTTGGAGCAGATTTTATTTTGTTCAACGCGAGCGTCAGGATCCGGGCCGCGATGTAACCTTCAAAGTCGGCAAATCCGGCAGAGGCGGACGGGTCCAACGCTTTCAGATCGATTTGGTATTCGCAAGCAATGGGAATGCCTTGGTCCAATGGGTCGGGCACTACTTGCGTGACGATCACCTGGGCGTCGGTCGTGCCCAACACCTGGGCCAGGGAACGGCTGCCGACAAACGAGACCCCCAGAAACACCGGGTTGAATTCTGCCTCACGGCACAGCTTTATGAATTTGGTGCAAGGCGCGTAACCCCCGACCATCACGACAGCCCTGGGGGCATGTTCGGCTACCAGGAGGCTCGCCACGGCATTTTCGACCGCCAGCGTGTTCCGCTCATACCTGACATGCAGGATGGCCCTTGCGTCCCGAAGGCCGTGACGCTTCAACGCCGCGAGGCCCCCTGCAAAACCTGCGTCGCCGTAATTGTCCCGCTGGGTGAAAAAAGCAATGTCCTCCACCTGCAGTCCGGCGTGGCCGATGAGCCCGTCGATCATCGCGGCGGTCTCCTCGTCATCGCTGGCCCGGTAGTTGATGATGTAGCGGGCAGGGGGATTATCGCGTAAAACACGGCCGCCGGAAACCGGGGCAAAAAGCAACGTTTTCTCCTCATTGATCACAGGGAGGGCGGCAATAGCCGTGGCGGTGCCCACGTTGCCGATGACTGCAAGGACGTTTTCTTTTTCGAGCAAGCTCCGCATGTTGGGCATGGTGCGGGCAGGTTCGTAGCCGTCGTCGAGCACGATTAGCCGCAGTTTGCGGCCATTCACCCCGCCGTTGCGATTGGCGCGGGCCAGGCCGACCATGATCCCTAGCCGAATGTCCTGGCCTACGTAGGCTGCCGACCCGCTTAGCGCCGTGGACATCCCCAAGACAATCTCCGGCGGCGCCTCGGCCAAGGTCGTTCCAACCAGGCAGGCCAGAAAAAACAGGCCTAGCGCGACGGGGCACTTCAGGCGGAAAGGGTTCATCGCGGGAGGTGGTTCTCTTTTGGTCGGAACGTCAAAGGCTGGCGCGAGACTCTGGGCCATGGCCGGAGCACTTCAGGCGCCCACAATCCCCTTCCCGGCTTTTTGAAAGGAATCAGGCCGATGATTTTGGAAAGAATCCGTATTTTGGTCTAAATCGGATGATTCCGTAAGGATTGCAGTATTTATGAGCGGTTTAGCCGGACGTGGTGGGAGGGCGGCCCTTTTGAGATCCCGCCCTTAAAAAAATCTTCACACCCTTGCCCGCATGCTTCTGGACACCGGTTTGCGCCTGCGTATAGACAGCGTGTGTGGGATGCGCCGTTTAGCTTGCGGTTGAGGGAAGGCGCCCCAGTGCAGTCGCCGGCATAGCTCAGTTGGTAGAGCAGCTGATTTGTAATCAGCAGGTCATCGGTTCGAGCCCGATTGCCGGCTCTTGTTTTCTAAACTACTGGTAATAAACGCCTTACAACGTAAAAGAACCCCTTAGAACATGCGATTTTCTATGGTGGGAATCCCATTGGTCACGGATCAATCACGCTAAGTTTCGTGGTCACGCTACGCCTGCCGTTTACTCGTGCTATTTGCCGCGATGCACGATCGAGCCGTTCTTTTTTTTACCTACGGATTGATGATGCACGCCGTGGAGGATTCCGGCCTCAGAAGCTGAGAGCACTTCGAGCGTGCATGCGTGCCGGGCAGTTCACTCGTTCAAGTGCTAAAGCCCTCCTGCAATCTGCCGTAAACGCCCGTGATGTGATTCCATCCTTAAGGCACTGCGCTGAGTACCCTTCACGCTCTCTTGGCGAAATTCACGGCCGAGGATTTTCGGATCCTGCGCGGTTTTGGCCGTAACGCCGGCTTAAGCTTGCGTGAAACGATCGAATGTCTGTGGGCGGAAGGCCGAAAGAAACGTGCCATCCACGATACCGATGGCTAGCCCTTCGCCCAAGTAACCGATTGCTGCTCCGGTGCAGGAACTCCGGCAGAACGCCGATAAGGTACGTTAACCCGAATGCACGCACCCAGCCAGAAAGCTATGTTCCAACGCGTTTTTGATCTGGCGACAGCGCCGCACTTCCTCCCGTTCGTCCTGGTGGCCTACTCAGGGACCCGTTACCGCATTTGCTCGCGTGATCACGTCTTTTTCGTTCGCGACGATGAAGGGAAACCTGTGGAAGGCTGGTTTGAAGTCGTCACGGGTGCCCGAGCGTTTTACATTCCGCCCGATACAGTCTCGTCGATCGAGCTTCAATCGGCCATCTCAGGGGAGGTTCGGTGATCCATTACCGAATGGCCGCAACCTGCGACGGAGCGGCTCCGACTCGTCGGAAGCGGTTGTTAGCAACGCTCCAGATTAAAAAGACGGTCAACGGCTGCGCTTCCCCCGCTACACCGACGCTCGCGCCATCGCGCAGGCCCACATGCAGGCTCAGGTGCTCTCGCGCGCGTTACGCGACCGAGGCTTTCAGCCGGGCAGCGTTCGCGCCGTCGTGGCCCTGCCGGGCTGGTGCGTCCTGGACAACGGTCCTAACGAGAAGGTGTGGGTGCTCAATCCAATAAACCTGGAGCCTTTAATCCGGGCGCGGCCGGCGGTGCTGAGTGCTTCCGAAGTGAACGGCATTGCCAAGTTTCTGGAAGAGCGCTGCCCCTTCACGTTCGATGGCAGCAACCGTTCGACCGGAACAAACGCTCCGCGGCCCAGCCGGGGGGCAGGTGAGCAGGGCGAAGGGTCTCTGCTTCCAACGCCGAACCTTGGCGGCGGAATGCCGGCCTGCCGCGGCCGCTTACCCAAAGATCCTAAAAAGGGTGGGGACCCGTGCGGCGTGCGTGCTTAGGACCGAAGCAGCTGCTAC
>DASWVC010000208.1:0-4117 GCA_036401335.1 Chthoniobacterales bacterium | reverse complement strand
AGGCGCAAAAGCGGTAGGACGTGGACTTCAGCAAGCCACCATCGTCCGGGTCGTGCAACACGGTCGGTTCAGCCTGGTCGGCTTCGAGGCAGCCGGTGAGGGTTAGGGGATGGCCGGCGAAGGGAGGCAGGACCGAACAGCAGACCAAAGGAGCGGCGATCCGGGGTGGGTCACCGTCCTTGGAGCCGTGGCACGCCGCGGCTAGGTCGAGGTAAGCCTGGAAGCAGGCGAGGCAGGGGCCCAAAGGAAAGCGGCGTTAAGGTGCGGCTCAAGGCTCATGGGGTGGCCGGGGATCAGGTAGGTCTCGGCGCGGATCAAACCCTTAAAAGCCTGGCGGAGGCAAGGCCGATTGCGGGATTCCGGGATCCTACGGCCCCGCAACCGCCGGGCGTTCGCGAGGGTGCTGCCGGATGTCAGTGCCGATCTGAAACTCCGGTAAGTCTGCCGGTTTGAAAACCGGATAGTGCAGTTGTTTTTGGTCGACGTTTTCAACAAAAACTCTTCTTCGTTTTGTTCGATTTTCTTCGACCGCGGCGCGGCTTTTCGTTCTCGCCGCGCGCGGGCCTTGCACGGCGGGCGGCTTGCTTCGTTCTAGTCGCCGAATGAAGGCTTCTGGTCGGCGCAAGTGCCTGCATTGTGGGGAGTTTTATCGACCGGATCGGCGCAACCTGCGCCACCAGCAGTACTGCGCCAAACCGGATTGCCGTAAGCGCAGCAAGGCCGAAAGCCAGCGTCGCTGGCTCAAGCAACCGCAGAACCAGCAGTACTTCTGCGGCCCGGAAAACAGCCAACGGGTCAAAGACTGGCGTCAGCGCCATCCCGGTTATGGGCGCAAGAAGAAGGCGGTTTCCCCCGAACCGTTACAAGAAGTCTGCCGCCCTCAATCCCTTGGGCCGCAGGGGCTTACCGCTGACCGAGGGTTCGATGCGTTACAAGACCTCTCCCCACTGCAACCCGCGGTGGTGGTGGGACTTATCTCCCTGATGACCGGCAGTACGTTACAAGAGGACATCGCGCTCACGACCCGAATGCTGCTACGGAAGGGACAGGACATTATGGCCATGCGGCCCTCCTCCAACCCTCACCCCTTGCCCTGACGATGATCCCCAAACGGCTGCTTTGTCCCGAACGGCTCCGGCAGGTGCCGCCCCAGTTTAGCTGGATCGACCAACGCCTCGTGCGCGACGGCCATCTCGAGCGCTGCCACCCGCCCGCGCTGGCCCTATACCTGTTGCTGGTCACGGTGGCCGATGCGCAAGGCTTGAGCTACTACTCCGACCGTAAGGTCGCGCGGTTGCTGTCGCTCGCGCCCGCCGAACTGGGCGCGGCGCGGTTCGGGCTGCAGCAGGCCGGCTTGATCGCTTACGAGCCGCCGCTTTACCAAGTCTTGAGCTTGGCGCCTTCGGTTTGCAGCCCCCTGCCGGACGCGGCTCCGCGCAGCGGTCAGGCGCTGCCCTTGAGCGCGATCCTACGCCAGATTTTGGACTCAGGGGGCTCGCCGCCGCCGTGATCCCTTACGAGCGTTACTGCCAAATCCGGTTCCTGCATCAAGAGCGTGGGCTCAACTTTGCCCAAATCGCGCGGGAGTTGCAGCTCGATGAAGAGACCGTCGCCAAATGGGCGCGCCGCTCCACCTATGCCCCGGGTCGTCCGACCCGGCGGCGCGAGCAAACTCGATCCCTACAAAACCCTCCTCCAGCGCTGGCTGGAACGGCACCCTTTCACCGCCACCCAACTCTTGCAGCGCTTGCGCGCCGAGACGGATTACGCCGGCGGCTACTCCATCCTGAGTGACTACGTGCGCACGGCGCGTCCGGCTCGGGCGCCGGCCTTCCTGACCCTGGCCTTTGCCCCGGGCGAATGCGCGCAAGTCGATTGGGGTTCGAGCGGGTTCGTTGGCCGTGGGCTCGACCCGCCGACGGCTGTCCTTCTTCGTGCTGGTCCTGTGCTACAGCCGCTTGTGCTACACCGAGTTTACGCCGGGCGAGGCAACCGAACATTTTCTGGCCGCCCACCAGCACGCCTTGGAGTTCCTCGGCGGGGTGCCGGGCCGAATCCTCGTGGATAATGCCAAGACGGCGGTCTTGAACCATCCCCGGGGGGAACGGCCGCTCTTTCATCCGCGTTACCTCGACTTTGCCGCCCATTACGGCTTCGAGCCCCGGGCTTGTAATGTGCGAAAGCCGCACGAAAAAGGCCGGGTCGAATCCGGGGTGGGTTACCTCAAAAAGAACTTCCTTCACGGGCTGGAACTGCCGCCCGGTTTGGAGGCGCTCAACACCGCCGCGCGCCACTGGATGGACGCCATCGCCAACGTGCGCCGGCACCGCGAAACCCACCAATCCCCCCTTGAACGCTTCGCGTTGGAAAAACCCCACCTCCGACCGTTACCCCCGCTGCCCGCCGACACCGGCGTCGTTCACACCGTGCGCGCCACCAACCGCTGCCGGGTCGTCCTGGACACCAATCGCTACTCGGTGCCCAGCCTCTATGCCTCCCAACGGGTGGGGCTCAAAGCCTTCGCCGATCGGCTCTGCCTCTACCAGGGCGAGCAATTAATCGCCACCCACGTGCGCAGTTACGACCGGCACCAGGACTTTGAAAATCCCGATCACGTCAAGGAACTGCTCGAGCGGCGCCACACCGCCCGCGAGGCCCAACTGCTGCTGGGTTTTTATGCCCTCGGGGGGGTGTGCCGAAGCTTATTACCGCCAACTGCAGGAGCGGCGCCTTAACCCGCGTCAGCACGTCGCCAAGATCATGGCCTTAAACCAGGTTTACGGCCCTGACAAAGTGGCCCGCGCGCTCGAGGATGCCTTCGCGTTCCAGGCCTTCAGCAGCGACTATACCGTTTGCCATAAATCATTTCCGAAATGGGGCTTGAAAATGGCGGGCGGGTGACAGCGCCCGCGTTGGCGCTAAAGGTAGGGGATGCGTGCATTGGAAGTCGTGCCGAATGGGGAGAATGCGACCGTGGAGGAATTGGGAGTGGCCATGGAAGCGGCTCCGACCAAACGCAGTTACCTCCGGCTGGCCGCGGTGCGCGCCTTGCTCTTGGGCGTGGCCCGGGCGCAGGTGTGCCAATTGTACGACCGCAGCGACCGGTGGGTGCGCTTGTGGATCGAACTGTTCAATCGCGGGGGCATCGATGCGCTGGCCAGTAAACCTCGCCCGGGCCGACCGCCCAAGGTGAAGTTCGAACGCTTGCAGGACCTGCTGATCCCGGTACTGGCCGACCCGTCGCGGGCGGGGGAGTTGCCTTGGACGGGGGTTAAGCTTCATGGATGGCTCAAAGACCAGCTCGCCGTCGAGTTAGGCTACCGCACCGTGATCCGTGACTTGCACCCACTGGACTGCAACTTGCGCGTGCCGCGGAGGTGGCCCGAGCGGCAGGATGAAACCGCGCGGGCGGCCTTTCTGGAGGGCCTGCGGCCGTTGCAGGACGATCCGAACGTGGAGTTGTGGTTTGGCGACGAATGCGGCGTGGAGGGCGACCCGCGACCGCGGCGACGTTGGGTGCTGTGCGGCAGCCGGCCGCGGGTGCCCTACCTCGGGGATCATCTCCGGGCCAATGTCGTCGGGGCGGTTTGCCCGCAGAGTGGCCAGTGCTTTACCATGATCTTTGACGGCGTCGACACCGACGCGTTCCAACCCTTTCTGGACCAGTTGGCCGATGCCGTGCCGCGCCCACCAGGCAAGCGGCAAGTCTTGATCGTGGACAACGCCTCCTGGCACAAAGCCCAACGGTTAAACTGGCACCACTTTGAGCCCCGCTACCTGCCGGCCTACAGCCCGGATTTAAACCCCATTGAGCGGCTCTGGCTGCGAATGAAAGCCGACTGGTTTGCCGATTTCCTGGCCAAGACGCCGCAGGCTTTATGGAAACGGTTAGCCGACGCCCTGCGTGCCTATTTCCAGGATCCCGAAACCGTCGCCGCCCAGTGCTCTTTTCGGAAATGATTTATGGCAAACGGTATACATCGCCAACCTGCTCGAACAGCGCGCCCGCTTCACGCCTCCCCCCAGTCCCTTGCACCTCACCCGACGCCAGGACCTGCTGGAGCTCGAACTGGCGCCGGCCGATCTGTCCATCTACGAAACGCCGAGCTCACCCCAA
>DASWVC010000207.1:0-3766 GCA_036401335.1 Chthoniobacterales bacterium | reverse complement strand
GGCCGTGTTGGTGTGCAAGGTCGTAAAGGTCACGTGGCCGGTCTCGGCCGCCCGCACGATCTGCTCGGCGGTGTCCTCGTCGCGCGTCTCCCCCACGATGATGTAATCCGGGTCGCGTCGCAGGGTGCCTTTGACCCAGTCAGAAAACGTCAACGGGTGACGCACACCGGTTTGGACGACGCCAGGCACCCGGCGTTCCACGGGCGCTTCGCCGCTCAGCACCGTAAACGTTTCCCGGTCGATGTCAGCCATGGCCGCGTACAGGGTCGTCGACTTGCCGCTGCCGGTCGGTCCGCAAACCAGGCCGAGCCCGTGGTCGCTGTCGATAAACCGCTTCAGGATGCTCGCGCCGAATGCCGAAAGGCCGAGGTCGTCGATCCGCAGCAACCGTTGCCGTTGCCGGCTCAGCCGCAACACCGCTGAATCGCCTTCTTCGCTGAGCTGGGTATTGACGCGCACATCGATGACGTCGCCTCCCTGCTTGTTCTGGAGGGAAAAACCGCCGTCCTGCGGCACCGGCGTCGTCACGTGGTTGATCTTGGCCTTGGCCTTGATCGCGCCGATCAACTGGGCGCCGAGCTGAACCGGGATGGTGTGGATGAATTTGAAGCACCGCCCGTTGACCCGGTACCGAATGACCAGCTCGTTCTGCTCCGGGTGGATGTGGATGTCGGAGGCGCCCGCCTTGATGGCCTCGTAGATGATCGAGAGGGCCACGTCGGCCATGCTGGCGTCGCCTGAGAACGCTTTCTGGGCGAGTTCCTGGGCTTCGAAAGCGTGCACTTCCCGCTTGGGGCCGTACGCCGCGTTCGCATCTTCGAGGGAACCGGCCAGGGCCGAAACGTCGATGGAGGTCGCCGTGGCCAGGATGGCGTCGATGGCGTCCCCTTCGGCCTGGATCAATTTCAGCCGGAACCGTTTTGATTGGGCAGCCAACGCTTTCGGCAACAACGTTGCCAGGCGCGTTTCGTCGCTCATCCGGAACGACCCGCGCTGCACCGGCACCGGGTAGGCGACGGTCAGGATGTCGTTCCAGAGGCTGACCGGGACGGCCCGGAGGGAAATAAAAGGGTCGAGCGACGAAAAGTGCTGACGCAGGCCGGCGGCATCCGGATTAAAACCGGTCAGGTCGCAGAAGGCATTAGGGGAGAGTGCCAGCGGTGCTTTGGCCGCCTCCAGCGTTTGCGCGGCCGTCTGCACCGCATGGGTGATGCCTTTGCCGTGGAGGGTCTGATAATAACGCTGGAACGCTTCCGGCGAACAAATCGCGATCGCGTACCGGTCGCCTGGGAAATGACCGGCGAGTTCCGTCAGCCACCGTGCACTCGGAAGCAGCAGCGGCACGGGGTTGACCAGGGTGATCTGCTTCAGGGTTTCCGAGCGGCACACGGGCAGGAAAAGGCAATCGTCGCTAAGCGGCCACGGCTCTTTCCAGTAACTCGGGAAAAAATTGGGATCGATGATCGGGCTCTTGGTGCCCTGGGTCAACGCCCGGTAAAAGAACTGGTTGGCCGGGTTAGCCTCAGCGTCGGCCGCATTCGGGGAGAGCAAACGGTCAATTTCCGCAGACAGGTTCGCGCTATGCTTCAGTTGAGGAACCCGGACCGCGACCTCTCCGCCCAGAAAGCTGCGGAGATTCGTCAGGTCATACTGGCCCCAAACGCCGGGGTCGCCGAGGCTTGTTGGAGCAGGTTCACGAATGGTGGCTAGCATGGCTGGCGGGATTGCATCCTCGGGCAGATCGAAGCCGACCTGGGCAACCCATCCCTCTACCTCCTTCGGCTACGCACCCACTTAATTCATCATAAACTTAATAGCAGGGACCCAGTTGGCTCGTTCTCCCTCGAGGATCTGCCTCCAGCCGGGGCCACTCAACCCGACCTTTCAAGACGTGCTTACGCCCTCTTTTACGCCCGGAACGCCCCGTCGAGGCGCTCTTCCACTCCGTTCCACACCGACGCCGGCATCTCGCCACGTGCTTCCCTGGAACCTGGTAAAGCTGGTTGTCGCAGTCGTGGTCGGTGCTTCGATCACTTCCGCAGCGCTTGTTTCCTATGGTGCCGAGATTCGGCGGGCAAACGCATCGCGAGCGGCCCAGTTAGTTGCGCAGATCGAGGGCCTGAAAACAAAACTGTCGAGGGAGATCGACTTCGGCGAACGGCCATCCCCGACCAACGGGGTGGAATTAGCGTCCCAACTGCTTCCAAACATCCTGCTGAAAGGTGTTCCGTTAACGGGGAGGCCAGAGACGGATGCGGTCACCCTGGGGTTCTCGGCTCTAAGCGTGGGAACGTTGGACACCGAAAACCCGGGCGGGAGCGTGTCGACTCCCGGCACGCCAGCCAGCGTCACGCTCACTGATGGCACCATTGTGGGTGGGTCAAACCGGTGAATAACAGGGTGAGTTGCGCCCGGTTCCACGTATACGTGTTGCCGCCATGCCCGGCAGGCCAAGGAGTTCACTACTACCCGCAGAATACCTCTCAGTTCGTTACACCATCGCCTGAGGGCGTCGATATCGTTTGTTACGCCGACAGGGCAAGACGTGCCTCCGCTCCGTTACTTTGAAACGCCGAAATTTTGTTCCTCTGCCCTTGCCGTTCAGATGCACCTGGCCGGGCTGACAACTTCTTACACTTCGGCCTTTCGATACGTTCTTCCACCCCGACACCTCATCACTCCGTTACTCCGACACCGTTTTAACGCCGGGTGGAACCTGGTTGAGGTGATCGTGGCCGTCGCCATCGGAGCTTCCATCGCTGCCGCCGCACTCCTTCTCTATAGTGTGGAACTCCAGCGCACGAACACTGCGAAGGCACTTCAGCTGATTGCTCAGATCGAAGGCCTCAAAATGAACCTGCGCAAGCAGATCGACTTCGGTGAGTGTTCAACCCCGAGCAGCGACGCAGCCCTTGCCTCCCAAGTGCTTCAGAACATCAAAATGGAAGGCGTCCCGCTAAGCGGGGTGCCACAAACGGATGCGAACACGCTGGGCTTCTCATCATTGACCGTGGGAACGCTGGATACCGAAAACCTGGACGGCAGCGTGGCACTCCCCGGCACCCCGGCAAGTGTCACGCTCCGCAATGGGTCCATGCTGGGTGGAGCCAGTCACTAAATTCTCAAGTGCGATAAAAGATTGTTTTATTGAATTTATCTCAATCATTACAATTAAACACCGTTCAACAGCACTTAAGCCCTCGTAGGAGCCCAACAACATCGGCTGACCGCAGGGTAGCAAAACAATCCATCGTATAATGAAAAAGCTATTCAATAACCGTAGGTCAGGCGGTTGGAACCTGATCGAAATCATTGTTGCGGTCGCCATTGGCGCCTCCATTGCCGCTGCCGGCGTCGTTGCCTACCAGGGTGAAGCCAAAAAAGCTTCGGTTGCCAAAGCCAAACAGTTCATCAGTCAGGTGGAGACCAAGAAAGCATCCATCCTTTCGGACGTTGTGTCGGGAGCCATCGCTGCCGCCCCAAGCCCGCTTGATACCGCCATCCTTACCGGCATGAAGGTGAACGGCAAACCCCTTACAGGGGTTTCCGGCGCGGGCGCCGACGCCACGACCCTGGGCTTTGCCTGGATCACCGTTGGAGCCCTGGACACACTAAACGCCGACGGTAGCGTGAACGTGCCTGGCGCGGTCGCCTCCGTCACCTTGAACGGCGGGACAGTTGTTTCCGGCGGGACAGTCTCCGGCGGAACCTACTAAAGCGCGCGTTCTGCGTCGTGTTTCTTGTGATAAGGGCCTTTCCCATCGCG
>DASWVC010000206.1:0-1672 GCA_036401335.1 Chthoniobacterales bacterium | reverse complement strand
CGCCTTTGCCTTGGCCTGCGTGGCAGGCTGGATGTACCTCTTTCAAAACAGCCAGCTGAAAACCCGGCAGCCGACAAGCATTTTTTTCCGGTTGCCCCCGATCAGTGCCCTGACGGTCGCCAACTCGCGGTTACTCTGGGTCGGATTTCTCTTCTTGTCCGTCGGTTTGCTGGCCGGGTTCCTCATCGGCCACTCCACCGATTCGTGGAAACTGGCCTGGTCATTGGGGGCCTGGCTTCTGTACGGGCTCATCCTCTTGGCGCGAAGCCAGCAGCGGATCCCTGCAATCTGGACTGCCCGACTCTCGATTGTCGCATTCAGCCTGCTTTTGAGTACGTTCTGGGGGATTCGGTTTGTTTCGGACGCGCGATCTTTTTGAATAGAACAGGATGAACCTTTCTTGCTTAGGCCTTAGCCATCACACGGCGAACGTCGGCGTCCGGGAACGTTTCGTTGTGCCTGACGGAGCGATGGACGGCGCTTTGCAACGCCTGCGACAGGTGCCAGGGGTGGATGAAGCCGTTATCCTTTCCACCTGCAACCGAACGGAATTCTACGTGGCCGGGAATGTCGCCCATTTCACTCCGGACAGGATCATCGAAAGCCTGTGGCCGTCTGCGTCGAGCCAAGACCTTTCCTGCGTTTACCACCTTTCCGGAGGGCAAACTGCCCGGCACCTTTTTCGCGTCACCGCCGGTCTGGAAAGCATGGCGGTCGGTGAAACCGAGGTCTTCGGGCAGGTTAAACGGGCGTACCAGGCGGCGGTCAGGCTGGGTGCCACCGGCAAATACCTTAACCGCCTTTTTCAGAAATCTTTTCAGGTGGGAAAACAGGTGCGGTCAACGACCGGAATCACCAAAGGCAGCATATCGGTCGGATCTGTGGCCGTGGATCTAGCCACCCAGATCTTCGGCAGCCTGAAAGGCTGCAAAGTCATGCTCCTGGGGGCGGGAGAAACGAGTGAGCGGACGGCGCGCTCCTTTCACTCGCGCGCGGTTAACCAGATTTTTGTTTCGAACCGTTCATTTGAGCGGGCCGAAAAGTTGGCGGAGTCCGTGAACGGACGTGCGATCCGGTTTGATGCTTGGGAACGGGAATTTATTGACGTCGACATCCTGGTGAGCTCCACCGCAGCTCCCCACACCCTGGTCACCGTGGCGAAACTGGAACCTGCCCTCCGCCGCCGCCGCCAGCGGCCCCTCTTCATCATCGACCTGGCCGTTCCCCGGGACGTTGAACCGGCCGTGCACAACCTGAGCGGGGTGTACCTCTATGACTTGGACTCGCTCGAAGCGATGGCTGCAAAGGGTTTGGAAGCTCGCTGGCGGGAAGCAGAACTGGGCGAAGAAGTCATTCGGCGGCATGTCCAGGATTTTGACGAATGGATGCAGCGGACTGCCCTGTCCACGCTGGTTTCCGGGGTGATGTTGGAGTGCCCGCCGAACCCGTGATGCTCCGTTTGGGAACCCGCCGCAGCGCGCTTGCGCTGGCGCAGGCCGACCTCTTGGTCAAGGCGCTGCAACAGCTCGATCCGGCGCCTTCTCTGCACGTGGTCAAAATCACCACGACGGGCGATCAGCGCCTGGACGTCAGCCTGCTTGACCCCGGGCCGACCCTGGAACGGGGGCTTTTCACCCGCGAAATCGAGCAGGCGTTGCTGAGTGATGCCATT
>DASWVC010000205.1:0-15643 GCA_036401335.1 Chthoniobacterales bacterium | reverse complement strand
GTTGATGCGCCCGCTCGCCGTGGTCACCGCGTTGGACTCGTTGTTGTCAAAGAAGATGAACTGCCCCGCAATCAGGCTGACCTCCAGCGCGCTGGCCGGCATCGCGGGCCCGGGGGCCACGGGCGCCTTGGCGTCGGCGGCGGCGGCGGCGCCTTCGCCAAAGCTCAGGTTGAAGAGCTTGTGGAAGTCCACCCGCTCCACCAGGCCCTGGGGGTTGACGACCGGGTCCCAGACCATGTTGGTGGTGTAGAAGGGGTTGGCCTGCTTGCCCCCCACGAACGTCACCCCGTCCAGCGGGGCCCAGCCCAGGTAGGCGCGGCTGAGGAAGATGTTGTAGTTGTCGAAGCCCTGGCCCAGGGTCTGGTTGCTGGAGTCGGCCGCCCCGTTCTGCGAGGTGGTAAGCTGCACGCCGCCAAAGAAGTTGTCGTTGAGCTTGAAGTCGGCGTTGAGCCGCAGCCGCAACCGCCAGCGGTCGCGCTGGCTGTTGTTGGCGTAATTGGTTTGGCGCGGCCCCGGGGGCAGCTGCGGCGTGGTTTGGTCCCACTGGTTGCGCAAGCGCAGGTCGCCCGAAAACTTCAGCTCCTGCACCCAGTCGCCCAGCTTGAGCTTGCTTTCGGGGGCCGGCGCCGCCTGGACGGCTTGTTGCTGCACTTCGGCCTCGATGCTTTGCGCCTCCTTCTCCGACAGGATGCCCTTGCGCACCAGCGCATCGATGAGGGCCTGGTCTTGCTGGCCGTAGGCCGACGCCACCGCCACGGCCCACAGGCCAAGCAGCAACCGTCCAGCGTGGGTGGTCCTTCGTGTCATGTTATTGTTTATTCTCTCCTTCGTTCTCTCCCTTGGACAAAGACGCACCCTCCCAAAAGAACGCGCTTTGAACCGCTGCCAAACGCATTGCTGCTACTGTGCAGGACGGATTGCTGGAAAGACAAGGGCAAACGCATAAATGTTCCATCTGCCAATCGTGTTTTCCGAAAAGCTTGCCTGCAGGGTCGGAACCGCGGAGTGGTTGCTCCCGAGGCGTTGAGGGAGGGCGCTTGGGGCGGACGCAAGCCTACGTCGCGCCGAGCTGGACGGGGAAGAAACGGGTGAGTGCTTCGATTATCCCGTGCCCGTGAGGGGTCGCGGCCACAAAACCGTGGGCGGCCGTCACGGCGCTTTTTACCTCAGGAACGCTGTTGGCCGGGCAGGCCAGCCAATGGCCGCAGGTGCGGGTCAGCATGGGCAGGTCGTTGAAATTGTCACCCGCCACAAAGGTTTCCGATGGCCCGATGCCCAGGACGCGCTGAAGCTCGCGCAGGACGCTGCCCTTGTCGTAATCGGCATGGCAGAAACGCAGGTAAACGCTGTTCCGCTGGGTGGAAAAGCCGGGAAAACGGTCCTGCCGGTCGCGGATGAAGTCCTGAATGCCGTCCATTTCCGCCTCTGATTTTGCAACCACGCCGACCAGGGCATTGTCCTCGTGGTGCAAGCGCGCCTCGGTGTCCTTTTCGACGTAGGCCTGGATGTCATTGAGCAGGGGTGTAGCCCTTCGGAACAGCTCACGATGGGCTAGGTGGCACCGCTGGTTCCAGGGGCCTACTTCAGCCCAGCTTCCGTTTACCAGGCGGTACACCTCGCGTTCCGTGGTGAGGGCGTAATCGGGGATGACGGGGAAAAAGCGCAACGCCTGGTCGACCAGGGCGAGGGTGCGACCGGTGTTAAGTGCGATGGTCACCCCCTGCCCGCGAAGCCGGCGCAAGCCGGTGATCAATTCCGGTGCAATCTCCGGTTCGGTGCCGTTCCAAGGCCCAATCAGGGTTCCGTCGAAATCCAGGCTCAACAGGCGTAGCGGGTTCATGTGATGCTGGCATTCGGATCGCCCCACCCTAATGCGGGGCCAATCCCGACACAGCGTCCATGATGCCGTTGACGATGGAATAGGCGATCAGGCCGACCATGCCTGCCATCACGAAAATGATGGCCGGCTGGATCAGGGTGGTAAGCCGTTGAATGCGCAAGTTCAATTCCTTGTCGTAGCGCAGCCCAACCTTGTCGAGTGCCCTGGCGATGTCGCCCGTTTGTTCACCCACGGTTACCATGTCGACGAACAGGGGCGGAAACGTACCGACCTTTTGCATGGCCCGCGACAAGGAACCGCCCTCCCCCACCATGGCCACAATCTGTTCCATCTGTTTACGGAGGTACAGATTGGTGGTGGCATTGTTCATCAACTGCAAACCCGTGAGCAGCGGAATGCCGTTGGCGGCCAGGTTAGCCATGGTCTGCGAAAACTGGGTGTAAAAACGGCCCTTAAGCACGGGTCCGAAAAGCGGTAATTTCAGTTGTGCCTCGTGCCACCAGCGCTTGCCGCCAGCGGTGCGGATGTATTGGAAAAAGCCGATTACCACGGCAGCAATCGTGCCGAGGATCAGCCACCAATAGTGCGAGAAGTAAAAGCTCGTGCCGATGAGCATCCGGGTAACCAATGGCAGCTGTTTGCCCGTTTTCTCGAACAGAGAGGTAAGCTGCGGGACCAGGTAGGTCAGGAAAAGAAAAACGAGCCCCAGGCCGAGGACGGAAATCATCGCCGGGTAGATCAAGGCGGAAACCACCTTTTTCTGAAGGTCATCGAGCGTAACCAGAAACGCGGCCTGTCGCTTGAGCAACTGTGGCAGCGAACCACTGATTTCGCCCGCGGTCACCAGGTTGCAGTAAAGGTCCCCAAAATTCGGGGATACCTGACGCAGGGCACGGGACAAGCTACTGCCTTCCCGCACCTGCTGCCGGAGGGTGCTCGCCACCTGTTTGAGGCTGGAAAGTTCCTTCCGGTTTTCCATGACGCGCAGGGCAGGCTCCAGTTGCAGACCGGCATCGAGCAGGTCGCTCATCTCTTCCGTGAAAAGGATGATCTGGCTTCGCGACAGGCGGATGCCGCGCACCGGAAGCGTTTCCGCGGTCCCCTTTTCGGGGGCCGCTTTGGTGGGCGCCGCGCCGTTCAGGCCGCGGGTTTCGAGGGTGATGGGCTGAAGCCTCTGGCCGTCCAGTTTCCGAAACGCTTCAGCACGGCTCAAAGCTTCGATCTCGCCCGACATGCGGCGCCCGTCGTGGCTCATTGCCACGTATTGGAATACCCCCATAACGCTATTCGTCCAGTAATTCGAGGTCTGCCGTCGTCACCCGCACGACCTCCTCAATGGTGGTAACGCCTTCAGCCACCTTGGACCAGCCGTACTGGCGCAACGGCAGCATTCCTTCCGCGACGGCCTGTTGGCGAAGCACGGAAGCCGGTTTGCTTTGCGTCACCAGGTCCTGCATCGGGGCCGAAACGAGGCAGACCTCGAAGATCGCGACGCGCCCTTCGTAACCGGTATCACGGCAGTGATCACAGCCCACCGCTTCAAAGATCTTGGACGCATGCGCGGTCGGAAAACCGATCTGGCGAAGGTACGTGGGCGGATGGGCAGCCGGCTTTTTGCAATGGGTGCACAACACCCGTACCAATCGCTGCGCAATGAAGGCCCGAACCGAGTTTGCGACAAGAAACGGTTCGATGCCCATGTCCACCAAGCGCGTGATGCCTCCGATGGCATCATTCGTGTGCAATGTGCTGAACACCAAGTGGCCGGTCAGGGCGCCGCGAATGGCAATTTCGGCCGTTTCGCGGTCGCGCATTTCACCGACCATGATCACGTTCGGATCGCCGCGGAGGATGCTCCGCAGGCCATTCGCAAACGTGAGGTCAATGTCCGGCTTGACGGCAATTTGGATAACCCCGGGCAGCTTGTATTCCACGGGATCCTCGATCGTCACAATCCGACGTTCTTTCGTGTTTAGATTGGACAGGAAAGTGTAGAGCGTCGTGCTCTTGCCGCAGCCAGTCGGTCCAGTGAGCAAAATAATGCCGTTGGGCAAACCCAGAAGGCTGCGAATCCGGATTTGCGCGTCGGCATCCAGGCCGAGGCGGTCGAAGGTAAACCGCTCCTGGCCCAGCAAACGAAGGCTGACGCTCTCGCCGGCAACCGAAGGAATGGTGGCCACGCGCACATCGATCGGTTTGCCGTCCAATTCAAGGTTGATGCGGCCGTCCTGGGGCAGGCGGCGTTCCGCGATGTCAAGGTGGGCCATGATCTTGAGGCGCGAGATGACCGATGCCTGGAGCATGCGGATGTTGGGCGGCACAGGGACTTCGTGGAGGACACCGTCGATGCGGTAGCGGATGCCAAGGTCATCCGCCATCGGTTCGACATGGATGTCAGTGGCCCGCTGGTCAAGGGCTTCGCGGAGGATCTGGTTCACGAACTTAACCACCGACGCCTCGGAATCATCAACGTCCAGCACGTTGGTTTCCTGTTTTACTTCCGAAGAATCCTCCTCACCCTCGCGTCCTTCCAGAATGGCTTCGAACGTCTCCGCTCCGATGCCGTAGCCCTGGCGCAGGGCCAGAATCAGCTGCGTCCGGGTGGACATGACGTAAAAGATCCGCTCGGAAAGGGTCGCGGCGAGGGTCTGCCGTGCCAAAAGGTCGAATGGATCATAAGTGGCAATCCAAATGCCGTCTGCGGTGATCTGCAGCGGAACCACGTGGTAACGAAGGGCGATCTTGGCCGGAACCTTTTCACGCAGAGGTGCCGCTACCGAGGTGATGGGCTCATTCCACCACGGGATCTCGAGCCATTGGGCGACGCCGCGCAGAAAATCGCCTTCATGCACCAGTTTACCATCGAGAATGGTGCGGATAAACGATTTCTGATCTTCGGCGGCCTCGTGCGTCACTGCGCGGAACCGTTCAACGTCCCGGCAATGGGTGGTGAGGGCGATCTCGGCGAGTGAATCGAGGAGCGGCATGTTAGAAAAACCATAATAAAGTAATTCAATTTAGCACTGAGCGCAAACGCAGGGGGGCGGGCGGGAGAAAGAACGTGTCGGCGTGACAGGGTATCGGCGGATCGGCGTAGAAAACCGTAGACTAAACTTGCGTAGTCGTTGTCCCTGGAGCTCGAGGCGCCTTTAAGGTCCAGCGGGGCGCCTGATCAATCGTACTCACCTACTCGGCAAGGACCTTCTCGTACGCGTCGTCCAGCGCCGCAAACTCCGCAGGATTGAGTTAGCGGTTCCGGAAGGCGATCTCCAAGTGTACCTGAGTTTCAGCGGCTTCCGCCTCCGCGTCGGTGAGCTTCGCGACAAAGGAAGCGCAGTACCGCCGTTTGCGCCATGCCTCGGCCAAGTTTGCGCAGACGGAGCGCGGCGACCGCCGCACCTGGTCGGAGAGGCCGAACCGTTCATCCGAAGGAAATTTTTTACTGAGCAAAAACACCCGCGTGACCAATTCCATCGCGCCTTGATAAACCTCCAGCTCTCGAAAGTGCTTCGCCATGCCCATGCGACCTAATTACGTGAAATTTTTGAGTTGTTCAAGACACGCCGACACGCCGTTACTGTCCTCTTCCCGCAGCCGCGTACAAGGCCCGGCGCATGGCCACTGCCGGCAACGGGTCGCCGAACCACCAGGAAAATGCGCGCACGCCCTGGTGGAACAGCATGGCTAGACCGTCGTGGGCGGGAATGCCGCGCGCACGCGCCCAGGCGACCACCGGCGTCGGTTCAGCGCGGTAAACGAGGTCAAAGAGGGTATGGTCGGGCCGCAGCCACCCTGAATCCCAGTCCAGGGGAGCACCGTTGAGGCCGACGGAAGTCGCGTTGACGATCAACTCAGCCCCGGCGAAGGCGGTTTCCAGGTGCTGCCACCCGTACGTCTCGACGTGAGTATGTCGCGCAAGGTCCGCCTCCAGGCCGAGCAGCTTTTTCGGGGTGCGGTTGGCCAACAGGAGGCAGGGCACGCCGATTGCCGCCAGGTACCGGGCAGCCGCGCTGCCCGCGCCGCCGCCGGCACCAAGGATAAGGATTCGTTTCCGTTCCCAACCGGCGCCGAAAGCCTCATCCAACGCGAGGTGTAGGCCGCGGCCATCGGTGTTGGTGCCGATCAGGCCGCCGTCGCGGACCGCCACGGTATTGACGGCCCCAAGTCGCCGGGCCTCGTGGTCGGCCTCGTCGACAAGGTTCAGGGCCGCCCGCTTAAGCGGCAGCGTTACGTTCCACCCGAGGCAGGTGCGGCGCAGTTGCTGGAAGACCTGGCCCACCTCCGCCTCGGCTACCTGAAGTCGCCCGTAACGGAACGGGAAGCCGCGGGCCGCGAGCCCCGCATTCTGCAGCACGGGCGAAAGCGAATGGGCGATGGGATCGCCGAGCACCGCCAGGCGCACGTCGGGCGGCAGTAGTGCCGGGTGCTCGGGCATCGGCGGTATCATGGTCAGGTCAGCACGTGTTCCCGGGCCCGCGCCATTCGTGCAAGGACGCGCTCACGGCCGAGCACTTCAAGCATGTGGTAAAGGCTGGGACCAACTGAGCGACCGCTCACCGCGACCCTGGCCGGGTGCACAAAAGCGCCGACCTTGAGAGCAGCCCCTGCCGCCACCCGTTTTAGAGCTGCCTCGAGCGCATCCGCCTGCCACGGATTGGTGTCCGCGAACACCCGGGCGAGTTCCGCCAGGCGCTCGGACGCGCCCGGCTGGCGCAAGGTTTCCGTCAGGCTGGCGTCATCGTAGGAAAAGTCTTCGGTAAAAAAGTAGCTGATCCATTCAGGCACTTCCCGGAAGAGTTTCACTTTTTCCTTCACGATGGCCAGCACCTCTAAAAGGTATCCCTGATCGGTCACGCGAATGCCGGCCGCGTGAATGAACGGCAAGCTGAGCTCGTGGAACCGCGCCAGCGGCATCTGGTGCACGTATTGCCCGTTCAACCAAAAACATTTGTTCGGGTCGAACGCAGCATTCCGCCGGTTGATCTTGTCCAACTCAAAAAGGGCGATCACCTCTTCGATGTCGATCTTTTCGCGGTTGTCTTTCGGCGACCAACCGAGCAGGCAGAGGTAATTGCGAAGCGCTTCCGGGGCGTACCCTTGTTCCATGTAAGTTCCGACGTGGGCGCCGGTGTCCCGCTTGCTCATCTTGGACCCATCCTGATTCAGGATCAGGGGGATGTGGGCGAAGCGCGGCGGGGGACGGCCGAAGGCGTGGTACAATTCAATGTGTTTGGCCGTATTGCTGAGGTGATCCTCCCCGCGAATCACGTGGGTGATCTGCATTTCGAGGTCATCAACGACGTTTACGAAATGGAAAATCCATGACCCGTCCGGCCGTCGGATCGTCAGGTCCGGTTCAAAGGTCCGATCAAACTCGATGCGGCCGCACACTTCGTCGTTGACCACCACCGGGTGCCGGGGCGAACGAAACCGAACGGCCCCGGCATCCTCATAGACCAGGCCGTTTGCTTCGAGGAGGCGCAAGTACTGCAGGTAAAGGCCGCCGCGGTCGCTCTGGCGGTAAGGTCCGAACGGACCGCCTTTGTCACCGCCTTCATCCCAGTCGAGTCCCAGCCAGCGCAGGCCATCGTAGATGACCTGGACGGCAGCTTCCTGCTCGCGGGATTTGTCGGTGTCCTCTACGCGAAGCACGAACGTGCCGCCGTGGTGCCGGGCATAAAGCCAGTTGAAAAGGGCGGTCCGCGCTCCTCCCACATGCAGGTAGCCGGTTGGCGACGGCGCGAAGCGAACACGCACAGCAGAACTCATCCTGCAACCAACCTCCGGGCCACCCGGCGCTGCAACCCTTTTTTCGGTGCGGGCGGGGATCGGGGTCGCGCACGCGCAAAGTTCCCGGTTGCCGCTGCCGCCATTTCGTCCGAGGTTAAGCCCCCATGAATCGCATCGTTGGCCTGGAAACGGAGTACGGCTGTCTGATCGCGGAAGATCAGGCGCAAAGTCAGGCAGATGCTTGGCCGGTCAAGGTAAAGAACTACCTCTTCCGCAAATGCAAGGTTGGCGCCATCGATTTGCATTACCGTGACTACGAGGAACCGCCCGGCAATGGCGGTTTTCTGCTGAATGGAGGACGGTTGTACCTCGACATGGGCCACCTGGAATACTCCTCTCCGGAAAGCTTGGCCCTTCGTGACTTGGTGGCCTATGACCTTGCGGGAGACAACCTGCTGCAGCGGGGTCTACGGGAACTGGGCGTGGCCGATCAGGTCGCCTTTCTAAAAAACAACATCGACCACCACACGGGGGCAACGTTCGGGTGTCACGAGAATTACCTGATGCGTCGGGAGGCGCAGTTTACCCCGGAGATCCTCGGGTCATTGCTGGCGTTTCTCGCGACCCGGCAGATCTACACCGGCGCAGGCCGGGTTGGTCAGGCAAACCCGCTGGCGTTCGACTTTGAGTTGCCGGACCGTCCAGGCCAGGTGGCGTTCCAGATCAGCCAGCGGGCTGACCACATCGTGAACGACATCTACCAGTGGGTGCAGTTCAACCGTGCCATTATCAATGCGCGGGATGAACCCCTGGCTGACTACCGAAAATACCGGCGGCTGCACCTTCTGATCGGGGACTCCAACATGAGCCCTTTCGCCACGGCGCTCAAGGTCGGCACGACCGTCTGCATCCTTACGTTGTTGGAAGAGGACCTGCTGCCCCGGGGCCTGGCCTTGCGCGATGCCGTGCTGGCAACCCGTGAGATTTCCCGGGATCCGGACGGCAAATGGCTGGTGGAAATGGACGATGGCTCCCGGCAGGATGCACTGGAGATCCAATACCAGTTTCTGGAGCAGGCGCAACGCTACCTGGCGGGCCAGGACGAAGAGACGGACTGGATCCTGGACAGCTGGGGCTTCACCCTGGACGCGATCCGAAACAAGCCCGAGCTCTTGATTGGCGGCGTGGACTGGATCTCCAAGCGGTACCTGCTCACCATGTTCATGGAAGAACAAGACCTCAGCTGGCAGGACCCGTGGTTGCAGAGCCTCGACCTTGAATACCACAACATCAATCCGGAACGGGGCCTCTTTTTTGCGCTTACCCCCGCCAAGGCCATCGGTGAATTCAATGCCAGCGTCCGCCGGGAAGAAGCCACTTTCGTTCCTCCAGCGAACACCCGTGCTTCCGGGCGATCCCGCGCGGTGCAAACCTTTCAGGAACGCGACCTTCCCTACATCATCAATTGGGATTCCGTGGCCTTGGACGGGCAGGATTACCTGCCGATGCCGGATCCGTTCAAGTTGTACATCGATGAAGTCGATTCTTTCCTAAGGTGAAACCAGTACTTATGGTCCCCCATTTCTTTTTTCCGGCAGCCCTTCGCGCGGCCATCCTGGCGATGACCGGCGCGGCATTTCTTTCGGGTGCGGCGGCGGTCTGCGCAGCGGAAGGGACCCCTGATTGGCAAACCAACTTTTCCCAGGCTAAGTCGCTGGCTGCCGAACAGAAGCGCCACGTGTTGCTGGATTTCACCGGTTCCGATTGGTGCCCGTGGTGCGTCAAGATGGATAAGGAGGTCTTCGTGAACCGTGAATTCATGCAGTTTGCGGCCAAGAACCTGGTCTTGGTTAAGCTGGATTTCCCGCGGTCCAAACCGCAACCGGCCCCGGAGCGGGCGCAAAATCAGGACTTGGCGAAGAAGTACCAGATCGAAGGGTACCCCACTTACGTTTTGCTTGATCCGAGCGGGAACGAAATTCGCCGTCAGGTCGGCTACCTGGAAGGTGGACCTGGCGAGTTTATTCGCTGGACAGGCCTGCCAAAAGCCCCTTCCGGAAAAAATTGACGTTCCTGGTCCGCATGGTCCAGGTTGGCCGGCAACGGGCGGTCTGCGGTGAGGTGATGCCGGCGCGATTTGGAGCGCCTGAACCGGCGGTCCGGCCCATGTTGGATCCCTGCTTTTCATGACTCGCACCTCCCCTGCCCTGCTGACGGACCTCTACCAACTGACCATGGCGTACGGTTATTGGCAGCAGGGAATGAAGGACCACCACGCCATTTTCCACCTTTCGTTCCGAAACCAGCCGTTTCAAGGCGGCTACACCGTCGCCTGCGGTTTGCAGGACGCGATGGAGTACCTTCGGGGGTTCAATTTCGACCAGTCTGACCTTGCTTACCTGGCAACCTTGCGGGGGGCGGACGGCCAGTTGTTGTTTGCCCGAGGGTTCCTGGATTGCCTGCGCGACTGGGAGTTCGCGTGCGACGTGGATGCGGTGCCGGAAGGGAACATCATTTTTCCCCATGAACCGTTGTTGCGCGTTTCCGGGCCGTTGATTCAAGCGCAGTTGTTCGAGACGGCCTTGCTGAACATCATCAACTTCCAAACGCTCATCGCCACGAAAGCTGCTCGCATCTGCCTCGCGGCGCGAGGGGCGGAAGTTTTGGAGTTCGGGCTGCGGCGAGCCCAAGGTCCGGATGGTGCCCTGGCCGCGAGCCGGGCGGCGTTCGTCGGCGGTTGCTCGGCCACCTCCAACGTCCTGGCCGGCAAAGTGTTCAACATCCCGGTCCGCGGGACCCATGCGCACAGTTGGGTGATGTCGTTCCCCGATGAAATCAGCAGCTTCCGCGCCTTTGCGGAATCCATGCCGGGCAACTGCGTGTTTCTCGTCGACACCTACGATTCGTTGTTAGGCGTTCGCCACGCCATCGAGGTCGGCCGCTGGCTTCGTGAGCAAGGGAAAGAACTGCTCGCCATCCGCCTGGATTCTGGAGACCTCGCGCACCTAAGTCTCGCCATCCGCAGGCGTTTGGATGAAGAAGGGTTTCACTCAACGAAAATCATGGCCAGCAACGACCTGGATGAACACATCATCGGCAGTTTGCACGAACAAGGTGCGGTCATTGACGCATGGGGTGTGGGAACGAAAATGGTCACCGCCTACGATCAGCCGGCGCTGGGCGGGGTCTACAAACTTAGTGCCACTCGGGCCGGCAACCAGGCTTGGCAATACCGCATCAAGCTGTCCGAACAAGCCGGAAAAGTTTCGACGCCCGGTCAGTTGCAGGTGCGGCGATTCCGTTCCATGGACACGTATTCGGCAGACCTTATCTTTGACGAGCTAAGCAGCACGGCGCCCTCGCGGACCATGGTCGATCCGAACGACATCAGCATTCGGCGAAAGGTTCCCGACACGGCACCCTTCCATGACCTTCTGGTGCCGGTCTTCCGTCATGGCCGGCAGGTGTATGATCCGCCTTCCATCCAGGAGGTACAGGCAACGGCGCACCGCGAACTTGGCCGCTTCCATGCCGGCATCAAACGGTTGCTCAACCCGCACCTTTACCCGGTGGGGATTGAAACCGGTCTTCACGACCTGAAAACGCGGCTGGTCGCTGAGCGGCGCGCATCCGAGGTGATTGAAGTGGATCGGTAGTTGCAGAACCTGACTCAGGAACGGACGCCGTCCGGGCTGGTCCGCCCGTTATCCAATCCGCCGCACCCGGTGGTGTTTCCGGGGGTGACTCCGGGCAACCACCCGGTCCGAGGCGTGGGAAAGCGGGGCGTAAAGTTCCGGCACGGCCGCGATTCCCTCGTCTCCACTCCGGGATTCTTCCACAACGCCCTCAGCGATGGCGTTCGCGACCTTCTGGCGAAACGCAGGATCCGCCGCATGCCGGTTATCGGCAGCATTCGTCAGGTATGCGCATTCGCACAACACCGCCGGGATCTCCGGGTTGCGGGTAAGCCGCAGGCGGCGGCGGATTACTCCGCCCGGGCGGAGCCCACCGATTGCGGCCATCCGGCGTTCGATGCGGGTAGCCAGGCCGTGGCTGTCGGCCCGCCAGAAATAGGTTTCCGGCCCGTTGGCGCTCTCGTTCCCGGTCGCGTTGTAATGAATGCTGACCAGGATGGCGCCGGTTCCTTGCCGGTCGGCCATGGCCACCCGGTCATCCAGTTCCACAAAGGTGTCGTTGTCGCGCGTCAACACCGTCCGGAAGCCGGCGCGGCGCAGGTTTTTCCGCACGCGTAAAGCCGTGTCCAAGGTTAAATCTTTTTCGCGCAGGCGGTATGGCATGCGCCGGCTGCTCAGGCCGCCGTTGTCTTTGCCCCCGTGACCGGCGTCGATCACGACGGTACGAAAGGTGCCGGGGCTTAAACGCGACGCCGCCGGGCCGGTTTGAGCACAGGCGGCCAATCCCAGGACGCTCAAGCCCAGGAATATGCGGCCACGCTGAAATAACTTTATCACCAGTAAACCTAGCCATGGGCCGGAAGGAACGGCAAACGCTGGCTGGAACGCGGTCTCCACCGTAAGTTGGGCCATGAGCAACGGGGTTCTGCTTCTGATTGACGTCCAACGGGACTTTTTACCCGGCGGTGCATTGGGGGTACCGGGCGGAGACGAGATCGTGCCGTTGATCAACCAGTCTGCCCCACGGTATGCATTTGTGCTGGCCACCCGGGATTTCCACCCGGCGGACCATTGCAGTTTTGCCACCAACCACGCAGGGCGCAAACCGGGGGACGTGGTAGAGGTGAATGGCATAGATCAGGTTCTCTGGCCGCCCCACTGCGTCCAAGGCACCGCGGGTGCGGAGTTCGCACCCGGCATGGACGCTGGTTTGATCACGAAAACCTTTTTAAAAGGTATCGACCCAGGTCTGGACAGCTACAGCGCATTCTTCGATAACGCGAGAAAACGGTCGACCGGGTTGGCGGAATACCTCGACGCTCAAGGGTGCGATCGGCTTGACCTGTGCGGGCTTGCCACCGATTACTGCGTGCTCTGGAGCGTGCTCGATGCGCGTTCGCTCGGGATTGGGGTTACCGTTTTGGCGGATGCGTGCCGGGGCATCGACCTAAAGCCGGGCGACACGGAGCGGGCTTTTGCGCGCATGCAAAAAGCAGGCGCGACCCTGGCCCGCTTCGTTAAGGGGTGATTTCCAAGGGGTTTGGTCCAGCCTCAACAGGGCTGCCGTGATCCGGAAGGAGGGCGGCCTTTACGACCTGCCGCAAGTCTTCCAATCGGTACGGCTTGCGAATGGCTCCGCAGAAACCGTGGTTCCGAAAATCCCTGAAGGCGGCTTGCTCGCAGTAGCCGCTGGTGACCACTCCTCTCGCTCCCGGCGAGAGCTTCAGAATGGCGTCCATGACTTCCTCTCCGCCAATGTCGCCGGAAAGCGCGAGGTCGGTCACCACCAGTTCAAAGGGTTCATCGGTGGCAAGCGCGGCGGCGTACGCCGCAATGGCCTGGTCGCCCTCAGCGACCGTGGCCACGCCGTACCCGAAACGGGTAAGGAGCCTTTCGGTCAAACGTCCGACCGGTTCTTCATCCTCGACGAGGAGGATGCGCCGCCTGGAACATTCCTGGTGCGCCGAGGCCGTTGTCTGGCTGGAGGGCGCGGCGGCGGACGCCGGCAGAAGGACGGTAAACCCCCGTTTTCCGGTCGAGGGCACACTCACCATGGCGGGAGGGCGGAGTCAGTGGTTGGGAAGAAGGGCAGTCGGGGGAACGGGCGGGCGTCGGGGCAACTCCGCGGTGCAAAGGTGCGCACAACAGGTGGCGGCCCCAGCTTTAGAAGAATGGCGATGGCAGCTTGAAATCGGGGCGGGCTCACAACTTCAGTGATCGACGACCACAGACGGCAGTAAGCATTATAAATATGGTAATCATTGTATTTATGGAAGCGAGCAGGCTTTCGCTGCGAGTCCGGTTGGGAAATCAGGTTTCGGCAAACGGGCGAATCCATCGGATGGGGCCGAGCAAAAAAGATGAACATTTAAGTTGCTGCCACCGCCTGCTTGCTCAATATTGCTCCTCTGAAACCGCGGGGTGGAGCAGCCTGGTAGCTCGTCAGGCTCATAACCTGAAGGTCGTAGGTTCAAATCCTACCCCCGCAACTCTCCTCAGGCACCTCCCGTGCTTCGACCCCCCTCGCCGTACGGCGCAACTACGGGGTAAACCTGGGCCGGCTTAGGCCTGAGGCGCCGGCCCCCCTTCTGGACGTAGCCTGGCAAAACCACAAGCAATTCGCCGGCCTTCCGGAGAGCACGTTGGTAGGAAAAGGCCATTGCCCGCAAGGCGGGCGGGGGCATAGTCCACACCGGTGAACGATTTCTCCCAGCTGATTCAACAAGGGGCCGCGCGCGCCTGGTTGTTTTTTCCGACTGCCGTCATTTTGGGCGCATTGCACGGCCTCGAACCCGGGCATTCCAAGACCATGATGGCGGCATTTATTGTGGCGGTCCGGGGAACCGTCAGGCAGGCTGTACTCCTGGGCCTTTCAGCGGCGGTTTCGCATTCGTTGGTCATCTGGGCTCTGGCGGCGCTTGCCTTGACTTTGGGGAGCCAGTGGAACGCCGAGTCGGCAGAACCTTACTTTCAGCTGATCTCCGGCCTCATCGTGGCGGGGCTGGCGGTGTGGCTGTTCTGGCGGACACGCCGGGACGTTAAAGCCGTGGCTTCCCATGGCCACGACCACGGTCCCGGAGCGGGCACCACCTTCCGGACGGGTACCGGCGAAATCGCGCTGTCGGTGTATGAACTCGGTGTTCCGCCCGTGTTTCGGCTGCATTTTTCAGAGCGGGGCGAGCCGGTGGAGCCGCCGGCGCCGGAGACCGTGTCGCTTGACACGGTTCGGCCCGACGGCCGCCGGCAAACGTTTGGTTTCCTGCGCAACGGGAATTTCCTCCAGTCAACGGCGGACGTTCCGGAGCCGCACGAGTTTGAGGCAACGCTCCGCCTGGAGGAAGGAAACGGCCGGTACACGGCCGCTTTCCGGGAGGAGGATTACGATCACCACCACGACCTGGTGCCCGGAGAAGATTTTGAAGACGCCCACGAGCGCGCCCACTCCCTCGATATTCAGCGGCGCTTCGCCGACCGGAACGTCACGACCGGCCAGATCGTGTTATTTGGGCTGACCGGAGGTTTGATGCCCTGCCCGGCCGCGTTTTCAATCCTGGTCATCTGCCTTCAGGTCAAACATTTTACGCTTGGGTTCGCGCTGGTGCTGGCGTTCAGCGTGGGTCTGGCGTTGACGCTGGTGACGACGGGCTCCATCGCCGCCTGGAGTGTCCGGCACGCGGAAAAACGGTTTACGGGCTTTGGTAACTTTGCCCGCAGACTGCCTTACCTTTCCAGCGCTTTTCTGCTTGCGACAGCCATTTACATGGGAGCAGCGGGCTGGCGGGGGTTAACCGCGGTTCACTAGCCCGAACAGCATCGTGGCCGCCGGTCGCGCGGCGCGGCTGGCACGAAACTGCCGGCCCTATCCGCAGCGCACCGTGATTGCAGGCCGGCAATCCAACAACCAAACCAGGGCTGGTCCGGATCTGCGCCGTGCCGTCCCGGGGATCGCTCCGGGTCAATGCTGCATGCTGCTGCTCGAGGCATCAGCGGCATTCTTGTCTGCCAACGCCGAATATTTCGCCGGATTTTTCTTAAAATCCTTCAGGCACTCCTTGCAGCAGAGCGCAATCTTCTTGCCCTGATACTCCACGAGGACGGGTTTGCCGACCGAACCGACTTTGTCGCCGGAAACCGGGCAAACGGCGTTCTTGGGGGTGGCGTTTGCCGGTTGATCTTGGGCGGCGGGTGCGACCGCCGGCGGGTTGCCTGCGAAGGCGGACGCGGCCAGGGAGGCCGACAGGGTAATGATAAACAAAAGTTTCATAACGTCTTACCAACCTAAACCAGGGCGCGTTGCGGTAAAGCCGTCTTGCAACATTTACGCGGCCACTCCCCCTCTCGTCTTGCCACGCTCAGGGTTTTTCCAAATGCACCCGATCGGATCGAGGGCCCACGCCGGTGACGGTTCCCGCCATTCACGAAGGTGCAGCCAGACAAC
>DASWVC010000204.1:0-4034 GCA_036401335.1 Chthoniobacterales bacterium | reverse complement strand
TCTGACATCCGGGTGATGATCTCCGCCTGATCGAGGGTGGTTTCGGTAATCTCGTGGGTTATTCCAAGCGGCTCAAAGACGCTGGTAATCCCCTGGGTTTCCAACGTTTGGTAAGTCGCTCCGGGAACCTCTACCGGCATCCAGACAAAATCACCTTTTTTCACGTAGTTATGGTCGACCAGGTATTGCGCCCAGCGACGGCCGATGGCCACGTTGTCACCGCCCACATAGGCGTCACGGCCGCTGGTCTTGTCTTCCGTGTTCATGATGATAACCGGGATGCCGGCGGCATGCGCCTCTGCAATCACCTTGGTCAGGCTGCCGGGATCAGGCGTGCTGGTGACCACTCCGCTCGCCTTCGCGGTGATGGCGGCGCGAATGGCTTCCTGGTGCGAAGGCACATCGCCGCTGTGGAAGGAGGTGCGCACCTCGTTGCCGGTGTCCTTGGCCCATTGCTCGGCGCCTTGCAGGAAGTACGTCCAGACCGGGTCGGACGGCGATCCGTGCGACACCCAGAAGTAGACGTGTTTCGTGTCCTGGCCGAAACTGGCCTCAGGAACCGACAGCGGCGCAACGGCGCCGATAAACAGCAGGAAAAAGCGAAATATCTTTAGCATGGAAGGGCTTTCTCTAATCGGGGGAACGAGGACGGTGGCAGCCGGATGAAGGCTCGACCGGGGGGTTAGGTGGGAGGTATAGCTGAACTCTGCTTTTTCGTCAGCACAATTCCACGGGAGCCGCCTTTGATCCGGAGCCGGCGAATGCGTCGGCCGAGGGCCCGGCCCGCGTTTTGTCGACCACGGCTTTCAGGGAACCCGCTTGCTTCCGCCACGCCCTCCAGAATAATCGCGGTGCCGCGCCACGTAGACGAGGCAGGAACCCTTGCCTCGCTCATTGGCGTTTACCTGCACGGGCCGCACCTGAAATCCAGACTCGGCCAGGCGTCGCGCGAACGGGCGTTCCTCGGCCGCGGACCAGAACGCTGCCGTTCCACCAGGTTTAAGCGCTCGAGCAAGGTGCAGGAGTCCCGGCCGATGGTACAGGCGTGAGTTGCCGGGCCGCACCATGGCCGTTGGCCCGTTGTCCACGTCGAGCAGGATGGCGTCGTAAGGGTCTTTGTTTCGCCCCTGGAGGTAATCATAAACGTCTTCGACGAACACCGTCACGCGCGCGTCGTCGAGCAACTGCCCGTTAACCGCGCGCAAAAATTCGCGGTTCCACCTGACGATTGAACCGAATATTTCAACGACTTCTACGGTAGCCTCCGGCCCCGCAAGTTCCAGCACGCGCCGCAGGGTGAACCCGAACCCGAGCCCGCCGATAAGGATGCGCGGTGGGCGCTGATGCTGAAGCGATTCGCAGGCCAGGTCAGCGAGTTTCCGTTCCGAGACCGTTGCCCTGGTGCTCATGAGGGTGCGTCCGTTAAACTGAAGGTAATGTTCCCCGTCGTGCTCGTGCAACGACAGGTGCGCACCGGCTTCGGTGTGTTCACGGGCCAGGGTAAGAAACGGTTTCACGGTGACCGGCTATCCCAAAAACGTCAGGAACGTGTTTCGGCTACGTTTCCGCGGGCTTTTTCCCAGATGGGCTTGCGCGCGAGCGGCGCAACCGCGACACAATCAGGGATTCGCTGGTGCGAGCAATGAAAGTTCCTACTTCCCTTGAGTCACTCATCGTCACGGTTCAACGGCTGGCACTTCCCTTCCTGATGCTTGCGGGCCTTGCTGCTGCTTGCGCGGAAGACGACCCTTGCAGTTGCAACACGGCCCTCGCGCAAGACCTGATTAAAACAGTGAACACAAAATCGAGGGTGCAAGCTTTTTTGCGGATCGTGGATGAAAAGACTTTTCTGGATCTGAAGCAACCCGGGAGCCCGGGGCTGAGCCTGCCGCTCCTTGGCAACCTCCTGAAGTCCGCCGCCAGTTACGCTGATTTTTCAAGCCATCGTGACGAGATGCTCAACAAATTGCATCACCCGCTCACCGAGCAATCCGCTTGGCGCGAGTTGCGAACCGTTCGGCAACCTGTTGCCTACGAAGAATGGACCAAGTGCAAACTGAGCTGTCAAGGTTGGTACGGATTCGATGCCTGGAAAAGCGCTGAGAACGGGTCGGTGGTCTCCGTCACGGTTTGCTTTCATCCGCCGCCAGGTGAAGCAACTCCGGTCAAGTTAATTGGAACCATTGCAAACGGGAGGGTGAGTGGATTGCGCCGCAGCGTCCTTTTTGCCCCGGGCGAAACGTTGGGTGTGAACGAGTCTCGGACCGTGCTGGTCCACCGCATCGATCCGCGCAAAGAGGTGACAGTCGTCATCAAGTCGGAACACTCGCCGGAAATCATCCTCAATTCTGAAATGTTACCCAAAACGGCGTTCGGGAAGGCAAAGCTTTCGCTGTACACACCGGCATCGCAAGAGATCGATTACGGCCAGGTAGAATTCTTTTTTACCACGCCTAACCTGCCCGGCAAACCATCCGTTACCTCCACTTACCACTTTCCGGCGCCCCCGGGCCGGCTGCTTCGTAACCCGACCAACCCGACGTTCGTAGGACCTCCGGAAGACATCCAAAAGGGAATTGATTCCCGGCCGGCACCAGAGCGGGAGGAACTGCAAAAGGCATGGGCTGGCGTTGGACGTTTGGTCAACCTCCACCATTGTCAGGTCGATGGTGACCATAAGGCCGTTCAGGTGGAGCTTGACAGTACGGGCTTGATCGCACGTTGGCGACTCACGGCAGACGAGTACGAGCTGCGCCCGGTCACCGATGGTGAAACGACGACGCTGGACATTCAACGCAACCGTTCGTTTTCGTTTCTGGTTCCTGGCCCGGTCAGGAAAGCGCTCCTGGAAGTCACCCTGGGTGGCGTCAGTACAACATTGGCCGTGGGTGAGAGCTCCCCGGACGGAGCGGTGAAATTTCTGGGCAAGACAAACCTGGGCGATTACGGAAATGAATACGAGTACATCGTGGTTGGGAAACTGATCCGCCCCACCCTAAGCCAGCTGGAGAAAACGCTTTCAACCGACCTCAATGACGTGCGTTGACCGGGCAGCGTTCCAGTGCGGCCCGAAGTTCAGCCGTTCGCACCGGCTTGCTCAGGTAATCGTTCATTCCGGCTTGCAGACACCCTTCACGGTCGCCCTGCATGGCATTGGCGGTCATGGCGATGATGTGGATGGGCGCTGTCCAGGGGCAGGGCGGATCCCGCTGTTGTTCCCGTTGGCGGATTGCACGGGCGGCTCCATACCCATCCATTTCCGGCATTTGACAATCCATCAGGATAACGTCGTAGGGAACCTGCTGAAGCGCTTTCAACACCTCCAGCCCGTTCGCGACGGCATCGGCTCTGAACCGCAGTCTCCGGAGCTGGCCCAACGCCACTTTTTGGTTGATCACGTTATCCTCCGCCAAAAGGATGCGCATTTGCTGAGGGTTGGGTCCCGGTTCTAAAACCGGTGGGGCGGACTGACGGGTGTTGGATGGAATGAACGGGCCCAGGGGCGCGTGGTCCATAACAGTAGCCAGGCAATCGAATAAGCGGGAAGGTTTGACCGGCTTGGCCAGGCAAGCGGCGATGCGGGCGTCCGGTGGCTCGGGGGAGCCGCCCCCGTGGCCCGGGGACGTCAACACAATCAGCCGGAGGCCGGCCAGGGCCGGATCCGCCTGGATGGCTTTTATCAAGCCCTGGCCGTCTGGTTCCGGCACTTGCTGGTCCAGGAGGGCCACATGGTAAGGTTGACCGCCGGCGGCCGCGGCCCGCAACCGCTGAAGGGTTTCCGAAGCGTCGGCGGCGCCGGCCGACTGCATCTTCCATGCCTGGGTCTGGCGCTGGAGGTTCTGGCGGCTAACGGCGTTGTCGTCGACGATCAGCACCCGCACTCCGACCAAGCCGGGGTGGTGGCGTTCGTCGGGGCGGGCGGGGCCGGTCTGTTTTTCGAGCCGGACGGTGAACCAGAAGGTGGAGCCTTCGCCCGGCCGGCTGCGCACGCCCATCTGGCCCTCCATGAGGGCGGCCAGCTGTTTGGAGATGGC
>DASWVC010000203.1:0-2737 GCA_036401335.1 Chthoniobacterales bacterium | reverse complement strand
AAACGCGACCATCGACCTGCTCTCTGTCATCCGCCTGATTGAAGAAGCCTTCGAAAAAAAAGCCGAAATCCAGTTCCTGCCGCCCATGCCGGGGGACATGCCGCAAACCTACGCCGACATCAGCAAGGCCCGCGCGCTGCTCGGGTACCGGCCGGTGACGCCGATCGAAGTCGGCATTCCCCGGTTTGTGGAGTGGTACCGGAAACACCTGTTATGAAGCCAAACGAGTTCGGATCCGTCACTGACCTCTGCCGTGCGCTGGTGCAGATTCCCAGCGAAAACCCGACGGGCCGCCCGGGAGCTGCCGGGGAAGCCGCGTTGGCCCGGTTCGTGGGCGAATACCTCACCGGCCTGGGTGCCGAAGTCGAATTTGAAAAAGCCGTCGACGATCGCCCGAACGTTTACGGCCGGTTTCCGGGTCATCGTGGCGCCCCGCGATTGATGTTTGCGCCTCACTTGGACACGGTGCCGGTGGCCGGCATGACGGTTGACCCGTTCGGGGGCGAACTCCGGGACGGCCGCATCTACGGCCGGGGCGCCTCGGACACCAAAGGCCCGATGGCCGCCATGCTCTGGGCGATCAAAAGGATGGACCGCACCCGCCCCGGCGCCGAAATCGTCTTTGCCGGCCTTGCCGACGAAGAAGTTCATCAGATCGGCGCCAAAGTGTGCGCCGACCGGCACCTGGCTGACTTTGTCATTGTCGGTGAACCGACCGACCTCGGCGTGGTCTACACCCACAAAGGCACGTGCTGGCTGAAGCTGGAAGCGTTTGGCCGGGCAGCCCACGCTTCCGCGCCCGACCTGGGCCTGAACGCCATCGAGCGGTTGGGCCACGTTTACACCGAGCTGAAGCAACATTTTCCTTCGCTGCGTCCCGCCAACCCGCACCCGACCCTCGGCAACTCGACCATCAGCCTGGGCGTCATCCGGGGCGGATCCAAGATCAACATCGTGCCCGACCATTGCGAAGCCGAGATCGACATTCGCACGTTGCCCGGACAG
The DNA here is from genome assembly GCA_036401335.1 of Chthoniobacterales bacterium. GTDB lineage: Bacteria > Verrucomicrobiota > Verrucomicrobiia > Chthoniobacterales > JAFAMB01 > DASWVC01. Next base: position 1,732 of record DASWVC010000203.1, on the reverse strand, counting down.
GAAGGCATGGCCGAGGCCGTTCAGGAATTCCTTGTGACCCGCCAACTGCCCGCCCGGGTCACCGTGATCAAGGTTTCTGAACCCCTTTTTACCAACCCGGAACACCCGCTCGTGGCCCGGTTGGCCTCCCTCGGCGCGCCGCTGGTCGGGGCTCCCTGGTTTTGCGACGCCGCTTTTTTTGCCGCGGCGGGCACCCCGGCGGTTGCCGTCGGACCCGGCTGCATCCGGGAAGCGCACACCGCCGACGAGTACATCGAAGTGGCGGAGCTTGAACGCGGCGCCGCCTTTTTCAGCCAGTATCTCCAAAGCTTTTCCCATGCCTGAGTCTCCCTCGCCTTCAACTTCCGCCATCTCCCCCACCCGCCAGGAAGATTTCCCTGAGTGGTACCAGCAGGTCGTCCGCGCGGCCGACCTCGCCGAACCGTCCGAGGTCCGCGGTTGCATGGTCATCAAGCCGTGGGGGTTCGGCATCTGGGAGAACATTCAGCGAAACCTGGACGCCATGTTCAAGGCGTCGGGTCATCGCAATGCCTATTTTCCCCTCCTCATCCCATTGAGCTACATGGAGAAGGAAGCGGCCCACGTCGAGGGGTTTGCCAAGGAGTGCGCCGTCGTCACCCATCACCGGCTCGAGGTGGGGGCCGACGGCCGGATGCGCCCCGCTCCTTCCGCCGAGCTGACCGAACCCCTCGTCATCCGGCCGACGTCGGAAACCATCATCGGCGCGACCTTTGCCAAGTGGGTCCAGTCCTACCGTGACCTTCCCATCCTCATCAACCAATGGGCCAACGTCGTCCGTTGGGAGATGCGGCCCCGCGTGTTCCTCCGGACCAGCGAATTCCTCTGGCAGGAAGGTCACACCGTTCACGAGACGGAACCGGAAGCGGTGGCCGAAGCCCTGCAGATGCTCGGTACTTACCGTACCTTTGCGCGCGACTACCTGGCCGTGCCCGTTTATCACGGTGAAAAGACCGAGAGCGAACGGTTCCCGGGCGCCGTCCAGACCTACACCATTGAAGCCATGGTGCAGGACCGCAAAGCCATCCAGGCGGGCACTTCCCATTTCCTGGGCCAGAACTTTGCCCGGGCTTCCGGCATCAAATACCTGTCGCGCCAAGGCATCCAGGAATTCGGCTGGACCACCAGCTGGGGGGTCAGCACCCGGTTGATCGGCACCCTCATTATGACCCACTCGGACGACGACGGCCTTGTCCTGCCGCCCCGGATCGCGCCGAGCCAGGTTGTTATTCTGCCGGTGATCCCCAAACCGGAACACCAGGGTCCCGTGCTTGAAGCGGCCGAAACCCTCCGCCAACAGGTGAGCGCGCTGCAGTACGCCGGCGAACCCGTCCGGGTCGAGATCGACAAGCGCGACATCCAGGGCGGCACCAAGAACTGGGAATGGATCAAACGGGGCGTCCCCATCCGGATCGAACTGGGACCGCGCGACCTGGCCAAAGGGACCGTTGCCGTCACCCGCCGTGACCGGTCCCCCAAAGCCAAAGAGTTCCTGCCCACGGCGGAGCTCATTTCGCGGTTGCCGGCCATCCTGACCGAGATGCAGGCCAGCCTGCACGACCGTGCCCAGGCGTTCCGGAACGCCCACACCGTGCGGGTCGATTCCGAAAAAGATTTCTACGACCTTTTCACCGCCCAGAACCCGAGCAAACCGGAAATCCACGGCGGGTTTGCCCTTGCCCACTGGTCCGGCGACCCGACCATCGAGGAAAAG
>DASWVC010000202.1:0-2786 GCA_036401335.1 Chthoniobacterales bacterium | reverse complement strand
CTTCGACGCCTTGGTCGAAGCGTTCCGTACCACCGGTTTCCGCCCATGATGAAAGCCATCGCGTCAGCCGGATATCGAGCAATTGCTCCGGATATGCGCGGCTATGGACACAGTTCAGCACCAGCGGAGGCAACCTTGTACACGCCGCTGCAAACGGCTGGCGACCTGGTTGGCCTGCTCGACGCGCTGAAGGTATCCAGCGCGGTCCTCGTAGGCCATGACTGGGGTGCAACTCACGCGTGGAACGCAGCGCTGATGCGTCCAGACCGATTTCAAGCGGTGTTCTGCCTGAGTGTACCTTACGTTCCGCGTGGGGATGTCAGTGTCTTCGAAAAAATGCGGAAGTCGGGCCATCAAAACGAGTTCTACATGTTCGAACAGATCCGACCGGAGGCCGACCAAATTTGGGCTGACGCCGCCGTCACCATTCCAGGCATTCTGTATTGGGCATCGGGTTCTGCTCCAGTCGACAAGCGGTGGAGTCCTATGGATCCTGCACGGAGCCTTCATCGTCCAGCTCCCGGGCCTTTGCCGTCATGGGCGAAACCAGATTACGTTGACCATAACGTCGCAGCCTTCCAGCGCACCGGCTTTCACGGCGGCCTGAACTATTACCGCGCCGCCGAACCGTATTTCTATTTGTCCGCCGCTTTCCAAGGCGCAAAGATCACTCAACCTTCCTTTTTCATTTGGGGGAAAGCGGATGGATTGAAAGAACTCTACCCGCTTACCGTGGACCAAATGCGCGCCGGCCTTCCCGGTCTCGTGGGAGGGCTGGAGCTCGAGAAGGTGGGCCACTGGGTACAACACGAAGCCCCTGACGTGGTCAGTGACCAGCTCGTAAAGTTCCTGAGCACGGTAAACCCCGCCTAACTCTCAACCGAAATGGCATTTAGATGAGGCGTGCTGGTGCTGGCGCCGCGTGCCCGGCCGTATATACTTGGAAAGCGGGACGATTCGTTTGCGCCGAATGGCGCATCGATTCGGCATGAGTGAAGGCGAGTTCCCTAAACAAAGGTTATCAATCTCTGTCAGACGGTCAATGTCGCTTGTCGTTCTTCAGGGAACAACTTCCACGCTGAACTCCACGGACTCCACTTGAGCCGGGGTCAGCGCGACTTCGTCGTGAAAGGCTGCGTCGATCAGGTCAAGGCGCAACACGTTGAAGCGGTGGAAGTCGCTGTCTTTACTTGCCAAGAAATAGTCGGTCACGTCTACCTCAAACCGGACGGCCATTTGGCGCATCGCACAACAGGTGCTTGAAATCGTTCGAACGTGGCCCGGATGATCGTGCGGCGTGTCTGCCTTCGGATCGGGATGGTTGAGAAAAATTCTTAAAGCCATGCCCGATCCGATGGAAAGACCGTGAAGCTTCAAGATCATCCGGCAAGGGTAAGGCAATTGGGCGAGGTCAAGCGGGCTGTACGAGGTTGTGAAAGTCATGGCGCCTCCTCCCGGTCGTACCGGTATCCTATTGCCTCGGTGCTCAACGTCTGCTCGACCTTCCACGCCGGCATTGTCACGCCGTACCGCATCGTGTGGTTCACCCAGGCCGCATCGGTCGGGTTTTTTCCTTCCCACACCTTCCAGAGCCGGTCGATGTTGGCGTGGTGCAGCCAGAAGATCGGGTCCAGCGGGCTCATGAAGATTCCCATGTCGCCCGAGATCCAGACGTGCACGTTGTTGTGCGGCGTGGCCTCGACGCCCCCGAACGCCTGCCGGTCCCATTGGTCGGCCGCTTTCCCTCCCATAAACCGGTTGGCATTCTTATCACCCATTATGAACCGCACCGTCAGCGGGTCCGTGCAGCCGCCAGGGATCTCTTGCCCCGGCTTCACTTTCCTCGTGACGTCATAAAGGGCGCTGGCCGGGTCAAAGAACGCAGCCGGAATCATGGGATGCGCCGTCCAGTTCCAGTAGGGCATCGCGAAGCTGGCATCGCCCGTGGCCATCTGGATCAACCGCTCGCAATGGTACAGGTAAGCCCGGTGCCAGGGGAAGAAGAACCAGTTGGCGTGGGCGCAATGAACGTTGTGCACCTCGGCCAGTCGTTGCCATTCGCCCGAGGCTTTCAACTTACCCACTCCGGCTGCGTAGGTGGCAAGGTCAGGCGACGTGATCACGTCTTCGCGCACGCGAAGCGGTGCGGCTGCTTTCGCCTTCAGTGCCAGCGCTGCGGTGGTGGCGAGGGCAAGGAAGTGACGGCGGTTCATCCTACTTCTAGTTCAAAGCTGAAAGATTTGGACAATCGATTGGCCGTGTTTGTTCTTGGATAAGGCATATCAAAATGCCGAATGAAATGTTTAACATTTTGGAGAGCAGGCCGGAATTCTGGATTTCCGTCTTTCCCCCGCCTGGCGCTCGGATTAAAACGACGTCACGCACCGCAGGTTATGGCCGCCGATGCAGCCACCAGCCAGCCGGTCATGCTCGGTGGTTAGCCACCGCAGCCGACGGTTCGGCCACCGGTCAGCCCGGTCGGTTGGACGAGCTCAAACGCCAATGGCCGCGCCGTCGCCTTGCCGGTAGCGGCACCGCCGAAATCCTCGAGCGTTTCCTCAACGGCCACCCCATCGTCAAAGCGCCCTAAGCCTTTTTGGAGGGGAACCCGGGCCGGGTCCAAGCCCCCCGAGCCCCGGTTCCCTTGGCCTGAGTCCCAAGCGTCTGCGGCGCACCCCTCCCTATCGAAACCCAGGTTCCCGTAACGCCTTCTGGATGCGCCTCAGAAGGCGCAGGGGTCAAGTGCCCCGCTCTCGCAGGGGGAGATGGCCCCGCCGCGGCCGGTG
>DASWVC010000201.1:0-46503 GCA_036401335.1 Chthoniobacterales bacterium | reverse complement strand
TGGAGGAACGTTGGGGGCTCATCGTGCGGCACTGCGAGATGGCCGTTGCGGAAAGCTCCTCGGAAGAACATGCCATGGCCGCCCTCCGGGCCCAATTGATGGCTTACTCGAAGGGGTTGCCGGAAGGCCGTTACCTTCGGCTGCGCTTCCAACGGGCCAGCCGGGTTGACGAGGTTCGGGAACTGGCGGCAGAGCACCTCGGTTCGCAGGCCCAGCGGTTGGCGGAAGCGGCATGACCAAAAGGGCGTCGGCCGGGCAGACTCGACTCCGAGGCGGAACCATGCCGTGAGCCGAGGGGACGGGCGTGGATGCACCCATTCTTCCACTCCGTGACCCCGAAACGCTAATGGCACTAAGGTAAGGGCCTTTGGGGCAGAAGAGGAGCCCTCCTCTTCGGGCGTGCGCATAGCCGGTGGGGTCCGGCAGGGTCTAAACGCCCTTACCTTAGTGCTAATGCGCCGACACCCCGACGCATTCTTTTTCCCGGTCGGCAAGGGACGGCCGACCCTGCCAACGCCAGTGGACGTCGCTCCGACAACGACTTGAGCGATGGCTTGGCACCGTGCACGTTAAGCGGTCGGCATGCACCCACTCCTGGCGACCTTGATCTTGATCGGAAGCGCGATTGCCTCCTGCCGCTGGATTCAGCTTGCGCGACGCTCGCGAGGGCGGCGCCTCGAGGCCGACCGGGAAGTCCGGGCTGCTGAACAGCGGCGGGAAGCGGAGAACGCAGAACGGGTCTTGCAGCGGCTGGAAATGTTGCAGCGCGAGACGGGTTTTAACGTTGCGGCATCCCTGCAAGAGGCGCAGCAGGTTCTGGAACAACTGCGCCGCGAGCGGCCTGACGACAAGCGTTGAGGCGGCAAGGGTTTCCTCGTCCGCCACACCGTCTCTGCAGGGGTGCAGGCGGCACCGCGATCCATTGGCGGTTACGTTGGGGCAACTTTCCATTCGGAGGGGAAGCTCGCCGGAGGGAGGCGACTTCCCGGCCGGGTCAGCCGCACAAACCGCCAGGTCAGCACGCCGGCGGCGACGGAAAGGCCGGCGGCGAATCCGATCCAAATCCCCGGGGCGCCGAGTTGGAAGTGGAAAGCGGCGACATAGGCGACCGGAATGGCGAGCCCCCAATAGAAAAGGTAAGCGAAGAGCATTGGAACGCGGGTATCCGCCAGGCCGCGAAGAGCGCCTGCGGCCGTGACCTGGATGCCGTCACCGAGTTGGAACAACCCTGCGATCAGCAACAACGTAGTGGCCGGAGCGAGGACGTCCGGATCGGCATTGAACGCCCCGGCGATGTCGGCCCGGCCCACTCCCAAAATCGCGGCAAAGCCGAGCATGACGGCCGCGGACAAGCCGATCCCGGTAAGCCCGATGAGCCTGGCCCTGCGGCGGCTGCCGGCCCCGAGGGCGTGGCCGATGCGGATGCTGACCGCTTGCGAGATGCCGAGCGGCACCATGAACGTGGTGGCGGCACACGAGATGGCGATCTGGTGCGCCGCCAGCGCCGCGGTCCCGATCCAGCCCATCATGATCGCGCCGAAATTGAAGGCAGCCACTTCCGAGAAGTACTGAAACCCGACGGGCAGGCCGAGCCACAGGAGTTTGCACCCGAGCGGACCGTCACGCCAGGAAGGCACGAGCGTGCGGAGACGACCTCCGGCCAACCGGACGGCATAGGCGAGCGTAACGCCAAACGTGCACCAACGAGAGATCAAGGTGGCCCACGCCGACCCGACCAGTCCTAACGCAGGCAGGCCCCACCAACCGAAGACGAGGCCGAGCGCAAGGGCAGTGTTGAGCAGAACACCCCCAAAAAGGAACCACATGGGCGCGGTGGCATGGCCCAACGCCTCACAGAAAAGCTTCGCGCCGAAATAGCCGGTAAGGGGGAGCAACGACCAGCCGATCACCGCTAAAAAACCGTCGGACGCACTGAGCACCTCCGGCGGGGGGTGAAAAGAACCGAGGTGCGGACGCAGCGCTTGCAAAACACCAACCAGGACGAGGCCAAGCAGGAGCGAGACCCAAACGGCGGCGCGCAGGAGCGGAGCCATGGCACCGGCGTTGCCGGCGCCATGTTCCCGGGCGCCGACCACACTGATCGAAGTAAGCACGCCGATGCCGCAAACGAGCAGGGTACTGGCGAGCGAGTTCGCAAAAGCAACGGCGGCCAGGGAGACAGGCCCCAGGCGCCCAACGATGACCGTGTCGGTCAGGCCCATGAGCATTTGGCCGACCTGGCCGCAGGCGATCGGCACGGCCAGGGAAACCGTGGCACGCAACTCGGACGACCATCGCGGTTCCATTTGCATCGTGGGATTGAACATCCAGCCATTCAGAATGGCAACGCTCCGTAGCCGATTTGATTTCCAGGGTAAAAAATCGATATTCCCGTTGTGACTCCTGGAGCGGAAATTCAGTTCAAACGTGGAAATGAGCGGCTCGTCAAGGTTTCAGAGCGCGCCGCAACGAAGCTTTCTCAGCTCCTTACGCGCCAGGGCCGGCCACAGGGAGCGTTGCGGGTGGCGGTGATCGGCGGAGGTTGTTCTGGGCTGCAGTACAAAATGGACTTGGTGGACGGGCCGGCCAACCGCGACATCCTGGTGGACTCAAACCAAGTTCGCGTGGTCATTGACCCCAAAAGCGCCCTGTTTGTCAGCGGCTCGTTGCTGGACTACAGCGACGACCTGCAGCGCGGGGGGTTCAAGGTCACAAACCCGAATGCGGTGGCGCATTGTTCGTGCGGTGAGAGCTTTTCGGCTTGAGCTCTGCCCGCGCGCCTATAAGTGGTTGTCAGGCTGCTTCCGCTCCGATGACGAACCTTTTTTCGGCGTTGCAGTTGCCGGCCCGGCCGTGGTTAGACCCGGACGAGGTGAAGGAGGCTTATGTGCGCCAAAGTGAACGGGCTTACCACCGAACCGATGCCGACGGCGACGCCGAACGCGCCACCTTGAACCAGGCCTTTCGGGTTTTGAGGGAACCCTCGACCCGGCTTGAGCACCTGCTTGCATTGACCAAGAAAGAGTCCTTGGCGCCGCGGCAGGTCAGTGCTGAAGTGAGCCGGTTATTCGGCCAAACCGCCAACCAATTGCAGGTGGCGGATCGGTTCCTGACGCAACTCTCCGGGAAAACGTCCGTCCTTTTGCGCGCGATCCACTTGCAGGAAGCACCCGGTTTACGGGCGGACCTGGACTCGTTGGCCTCGACCCTGGGCGCTTCCGAAAATGCGCACCTTAACGAACTCAAGCGGTTGGATGAAGTTTGGCAGGAAGATCCAGGCTTGGCTCGGGAACCACTGGCTCAGCTTGCGTTTGAGCTTACTTTCCTGGAAAAATGGCAAGGGCAGCTTCGCGAACGTCTGCTGCGCTTGGACGAAGCAGCAACGTAAGAAGCAGCCTTGTAAGCGAGTCCCTTGACCCCCCCTGCGTTTCTATGGACGACATCGTCGGCATTGACCTTGGCACCACGAATTCTCTGATCGGCGTGATGGATGCCGGGTTTCCTATTCTCCTGGCCGACGCCGAAGGTCATCGTCTGACGCCCTCCGTGGTTTATTTCCCTCCGGGCGATGAACCAGTGGTGGGGCGGGCAGCCGCCCGGATGCGGGCCGTTGCGCCGGAGCAGACCGTGTATTCCATCAAACGCCTGATGGGGCGACGCCGTGGGGAATCTGAAAAAGAGGATTTTCCTTACCCTGTGGCGGAGGTGGATGGGCATACGGTAGTGGAGGTAAACGGCAAACCGCTCCGACCCGAAGAAGTGTCGAGCCTTATCCTGCGCAAACTCAAAGCGGACGGTGAGGCCGCCTTGGGACGGTCGATCGGCCGGGCGGTCATCACGGTGCCGGCCTACTTTAACGATTTTCAGCGGCAAGCCACCAAACAAGCGGGTGAAGGGGCGGGCTTCATCGTGGAACGCATCATCAATGAGCCGACGGCTGCAGCCCTCGCCTACGGGCTGGACCGCTTGGAGGAACGGGCCAAGATTGCGGTCTACGATCTTGGCGGTGGAACGTTTGACATTTCTATTCTGGAACTGCACGAAGGGGTGTTTCGCGTCCTGGCAACAAACGGGAATACGCGGTTGGGTGGCGATGACATCGATCGGGAACTGATCCGGTTGTTGAAGGAGCGGATCCTTGGCCGGCACCCCGAGGTGCGCGCGGAAATGGAGCAACCGGGTTTTACGGCACGGCTGCGCCACGTTGCCCATCAGGCCAAGGTGCGCCTTTCGGAAGAGACGGCGGTGCAGGTGGACGTCCCGTTCCTGACGAACAACCAGAGTTTTTCGTACCTGCTTTCCCGCCAGGAACTTGAGGCCGCAGCCCGGCCCGTGGTGCGGCGGACCCGAGCGCATTGCCTTCGCTCGTTGGACGATGCCAAGCTGGATGCCCGCCAGCTTGATGAAGTGATCCTGGTGGGCGGGGTGACGAGGATGCCCATGGTCCGGCAGTTCGTGGCCGAACTTTTTCAACGGCTTCCGAACATCACCCAGAACCCGGATGAAGCCGTTGCGGCGGGTGCCACGATCCAGGCCGGGATTCTCTCGGGTCAGGTGCAGAACGTGGTGTTGCTCGACGTGACGCCGCTTTCCCTGGGCATCGAGACGTTCGGCGGTTTGATGAACGTGATCATCCCACGCAACTCAACCATTCCGTGCAAAGCGGGCGAAATGTTCACCAACGCGGTGGCGAACCAGCGGTCCATGCAGATCACGGTGCTGCAGGGGGAACGGGAACTGGCCAAAGACAATTGGGAACTTGGTTCGTTCGGAATTGATTTTGAGCCGGTCCCGAAAGGGATGGCCAGGGTAGGTGTTCAATTTGAGATTGATGCGAATGGCATCCTTCACGTACTTGCCCGCGACACCAAGACGGGCGTGCAAACAGAGGTCGATCTGCACAGCGCGGTGGATGTTTCTGACGAGGCGGTGGAGAAGATGATTGCCGAGTCGCTCGACCATGCGTTCGCCGACATGGGCGAGCGCGTCTGGACTGAGACGGTGCTGAAGAGCAATGAATTGCTTCCCGCCGTGCGCAGCGCCCTTACGCTGGTCGGAGACCAACTGACGCCAGCGGAGCGGGACCGCATCGCGGAACTCGTGCGGGAAGTCGAGCGGGCTCTGCCGAGCCACGACGTGCCGCGTTTGAAATCGGCCAACCAGCAACTGGACAACGGCACCCAGCACCTTGCGACGCTCCTGATCGACCGGGCCATGGCCGAAGCCGCCAGACGTAAGAAATAAAACTTTAACTCACCGGAACGAGCGGCAGGCGGAGAATAAAGGTGGAACCCTTGCCCGGGCTGCTGTCAACGCCAACGCTGCCTCCATGCGCAAGGACGGTGTGCTTGACGATCGAAAGGCCAAGACCGGTGCCGCCGCCATCCCGGGAGCGGTCTTTGTACACCCTATAAAAACGTTCAAAAATGTGAGGCTGATCACTCAGGGGAATGCCGGGTCCGTTGTCGATTACCCGGATGACGAGGTCATTACCCTCGACCTCGGCCCGCAACGTTAATTTCAGTCCCGGTTTGCCGCCATACTTGAGGGCGTTGTCGATCAGGTTGAAGAGCGCCTGCTCCACCCGGAAGGGGTCGGCCTGGACCGTCAGCTCTTCCGGAGCCACAACGGTCACGGCAGTTTGGGTTGCCTGGATGACCGAATCAAACCTTTCAAGGACCTGCTGAAAACAACTTCGCACCCCGACGCTCTCGAGGTGCAAGGGCAGGCGGCGGGACTCAAGTTGCGAAAGCAGGAGCAGATCCTCGACAAGGGCGTTCAAGCGTTTGGCATGCCGGTGCATGGTTTCGAGAAAACGTTTGGTGGTGACGGGGTCCACCTCGTCATCCAGAAGGGTTTCCAGGTAGCCGGACAGAATGGAAAGCGGCGTCCGCAATTCGTGCGAAACGTTGGCGACAAACTCTTTCCGGACGGCCTCCAGCGCGCGCATCTGGGTGATGTCATGAAAAATCACCAGGATCCCGGCCGACCCCCCTTCCCGGTCGGGCCGCATGCCTACGGAGGTGACTTGGAAATGACGGGTGGCAGGCCGTTCACCTTCGTTTACTTCCATCTGCAATTCCTCGAACTGAGGAGAACCCGTTCCCAGCGTTCTCTGAATAACCTGGTGGAGAAGGTGATTCCGGAAAACCTCCATGACCGTGCGGCCAAGCGGAGCTCGCGGCAACTGGAACATGTCTTGCAAACGCTGGTTGATGAGGCGGACTTGAAACTGTCGGTCCAGGATTAGCACGCCTTCCACCATGCTCGACAAGATGGCCCGCAGGCTGAAGTCCTCATCGGCGATCTGCTGTCCGATCTCACGGAGGCGGACCTCGAGGCGGTAAAGGTCCTTAAACGTTGCTTGCACCACCGTTGGGCCGTCGCGGCGGTATGGCAATTTCCCTTCGGTAACCAACCCACGCACGCCATGGTGAAGCCGCACCAGTTGACGCCAGAGGAAGAACGCCGATCCCGCGGTCGCTAACTCCAGCAGCAACCAGGGCAACCACCACGGGATGCTCACGGGTTCGCCGCCGTGAGAAAACGGTACCCCTCCCCACGTACCGTGGCAATGCGATGCGCCGCCGAGCCGAGTTTTTCGCGGAGACGACGCACGTGCGTGTCAACGGTCCGGGTGTCGATGACGTTTTCATAGCCCCAAACATCCTGGAGCAGGGTTTCCCGCGTCAGCGTGCGGCCCCGGCGCTCGACCAGGGCTGCGAGGAGCTTGAATTCGGTGGTCGTCAGGTCAAGGCGCTTGCCCCGGACGGTAATCTCGAAGTTACTCTTATCCAGGCGGAACTCATCAACCGTCACCAAGGCAGAATTGGGCGCCGTCCGGAGGCGACGCAATAGATTCTGGGTGCGCAGGACGACCTCGCGGGGGCTGAACGGCTTGGTGATGTAGTCATCTACCCCGAGCTCAAGCCCGGCAATCCGGTCGGCGGTTCCGGCTCTGGCAGTGAGCATGAGCACCGGAATCGAAGCGCTCTCAGGGTGTTGACGAAGCGATTTGAGGATCTCGGTTCCACTCATCTGCGGCAACATCACGTCCAAAATGATCGCATCCGGCCGGTGCTCCAGGGCCGCTTGCAAGGCGGCCTGACCGTTTACCGCAACCAGGACCTCGAAACCCGCCCGGTGCAGGTGGTACCGCACCAAATCGATTACATCCGGCTCATCATCCACCACCAGAACGGTGTCCCGCATTGGCAAGCGACCCTAGCCAAGGCATTGCCCTCCAGCAAGCAAGGCTTCGAAAAAATGATCCGGGTTGCGCACGCCAAGGAGTAGGAGTCGAGAGAATCGTGCGCAAACCCGAATCGCCTTAACCGATAGATTTCGACAGGACGCCTTGCATTTCCGTTCAAAAAAGTTTTCGCGATTCTAATCTTATTCAGGGCGCGCCGCTTCGTTGACCCTCACTCCAGGCACACCAGCAGGTAGGCGCTCTGACTCCGCCAGTTAAGCGGCACCACGTAATTCCGGGAATGCGCCGGAAAACGAAACTCGCCCTGCTGGCCGTGCAGGATCACAGGGACCGTGATCAAAAATTCTTTCCCAAATTGCTCACGGGCATTGCCGCTGAGGGTATTGGCGATTTCGCCAACCAAGTCCCGAATGGCACTCTCATCTTTGGGTTCATCATGCAACTCCGCCAGGATCTGGCGAAGCAATGTGTTGTTGGCGGTAAAGCAAACCACTCCTTTGGCCTTGCCGGAAATCCTGATAACCCCGGTGTATTCAAGGAAAGGGGGGCTGTTTTCCTTTACATAGGGCGGTTCCACCACCAAAGGCGACGACGCATCAATGGAGTGGAAATACCGTCGGGCGCTATTAATGAAAACCTGAATGTCCTCGTCTTTCATGGCGGTTAATCCGAGAGCATCAGTTCGAAAGCCTCGCGGAGCTCCGGCGGGTTAATGGGTTTGCAGAGAAAACCACTCGCTCCCCGTTTGATGGCGTCAATCGCCGTCGCACGGTCACGCAGGGCTGAGATGATCAAAATGCGGGCATTGGGATTGATCTGGAGGATCTTGTCCAGGCAGGTCAGGCCGTCCATTTTCGGCATGGTGATGTCCAGCGTGATCACATCGTGCCGCTTCAATTGGTAAAGACGAACGGCTTCCTCGCCGTCCTGTGCTTGGTCCACCTCCGTAATGTCCCCAGAATGCAGGTCGCGTTCGATGGCGCGTCGAACTACGCTCGAATCGTCAACAATTAGAAGAGTCATTTAAGCTGGCAGTTCCACAATGAAATCGGTGTATTGCCCTTCTTTGGTCTCCACGTCAAATTTTCCCCCAAGCCATCCAACCAATTCTTTTACGGCATCCAACCCGACGCCCCGTCCGCCATCCGGCGTCGGTTCCTTAAGGGTCGTAAAACCGGGTGCACAAAGCAGCCGGATCATCTGGTCCCGGTTAAGCGAGACCGGTTCAGTGGCGGGCAGCAATTTTAGTTCGACCGCCCTCCGGCGCAGGGCTTCCCCATTCAGGCCGCAGCCGTCATCCCGCACAGAGAACAAGAGGGTTTTGGCATTCTTGCGTCGAGCCGTGACCACCACGAGGCCAACTGGCGGCTTGTTGTTGGCGAGACGCTCGACCGGCAGTTCAATGCCATGGAGAACCGCGTTCCGGACAAGTTGGGCAAGAAAGCTCTGCACCGGCCGGCGCAGCCGTTCAGGCAACTCCACCAAGTCAGAATCGACCTCCAGGCGCAGGCACACCTGTTTAGCCGTACGCAAGGCCACATCTGCGGCGAGATCCGCCAACCCGCCAAAATCTCCATCTTTGCGTGAACCGGGGCTGCGGCCGAACACACCTTGCATGCTGACCAGGCGCTCGATCAGGTCGCGCGTCCTTGCGACCTGGTCCAGCAAGGAAGCCAGGCCGGTGGTGATTGGAAGAAAATGTTCCCCGGCGAGCTGATCGGTTTGCTGTGCCTCGACAATTTTGGCTTCGAGTTGGTGGGCAAGCGTTTCAAAATAGGAAAGACGCAACATGGCCGCGTTGCCTTTGATGACGTGAACGGAGCGGCTGATGCGCTGCAGCAACCGTCCGTAGCGGCCGGCGCGCTCGCTTAAGGATTCTTCAGATTGCCGCAGGTGTTGCTCGGTTTCGAGCGCTTTGAGGGCATCCTTGAGTTCCTGGTCGGTCTGCTCCAGAAAATCGGAGAGGATCGATGGATCCACGTGGAGGATGCCGAACAACATTTCGATCTGCAATTGCGCTTTAACTTCATGCTCACGAATTTGGCGGCCCAAGGAGATCCGTGAAGTGGCATCGATGACGGTCACCATGACCTGGGTGATCTTGCCCTCTTCAAGCACACGATTGAACTGGAACTCAAAGAATTTGCTCTGCACCCGGGTTGTGTCCCGGTACTGAAATTCGACTTCGGTAAGGGGATTTGTCTGGCGGATCAGTTTCTCTTTGACGCGTGGATTGAACAGCAACTCGAGGAAGGCCTTGGCGGCTTCGAATTCATCGGTGGCAAGTACCGCATGCAGCGGCTGATCTGGGGTTGCCCGAATCAGGTCTGGAAAGCTCAGCCCGAGGATGCGGCGCCGGAAGATGGCTTCGGTGGAAAGCGAGTAACCGGGCTGGATCTCAAGGTCTCGATTGATAAGAAAAAGGCCTTCATTGACGGTCTCGAGGATTTTGCGCATCTGGCGGCCCTGGGCCTCGACCCGGTCAATCATGTGGTTGAACCGCTCCGCCAGGAACCCGATCTCGTCGGTGCTGGTGATGGGGGTGCGGGCCGACAGGTCACCCGAACCGATCCTTTCGGCAGTGGCGACGAGGTCGACGATGGGCCTCGACAAAATACTGGCGAAGACAAACGTGCTCGCGATTGCAAAAGCCAATATCACCACCCCGCCGCCGGCAATGAGCCGGGTAAGGCGAGCCGCGGGGGCGAACGCTTCCTTGGTGTCGATGCGAATGACCAACCCCCAATCGAGATCGGCGCCAGAGAGCGGTGCGTAGACACCCAGCGATTCGTGACCCAATTCATCATAGAAGGTGACCTCGCCCTCATTTTCCCACGCGTTCGTGGAAAAAATGGCTTCCACGGCGGCGTTTGCCAGAGGGTGCGTCAGAATCGACGTGGGCGGCCCGCGGCGCCCGTCGGAAGCGAACGTTTCGGCACGGTAGACAGCCGGCAAGCGATGGGTAAAACGTGACTCGGTACGCAACCTCCGATCGGCTCCGACGATGTACGCTTCCCCAGATTCGCCCAGGCCAACCTGCCGCCAGTGCTGATTGAACGTGACCAGGTCCGTAAATTTGGAGCTGGAAATGGCGTGGACCAGCACGCCAACGCGGCTGCCAAGGCGGTTTGTAACCGGGGTCCCCAGGAACATCACGGGGGCATTGTAGGAAGCCGGGTACCGCTCCAGGTCCGTCACGATGACGTGATCAACGCTGGCTCGATTGGCCTCTGTAAACGGCACGTACCAAGCACCCAGGAACGCACTTTTGAGGTGGGCCTGACTTTGCCAGCCGCGAAACAGGTTGGTTCCGAAATCCCAGCCTTTTCGGAAGGAATAAACGACGTTGCCGAGGTCGTCCACCAGCAGCAGGTCGTCATAACGGTTTCGCTGAACGACGGATTGAAAGGACTCGTGGTACCGGTCCATTGCCCGGGCAAACATGGTCCGGGCAAAAGCGACGCGGAACTCCATGGGCAGTGCTGTGTTGGCCGCAATTTCAAGGGTGGTGTTGGCCAGGAACTTGTGTGCCAACGGAGCCGGATTCTTTAGAATGTAGACGTATTGAACGAGCAGCCCTTCCTTGCTCAGGTCGGTAAAGCCGTCGTAATTCGGGGTCCCTTGGCCGGCGGCCTTGAGCGAGGGCCACAGTTCGGCCTGGTAGGCCAGCCTCAGGTCCCCGCGGATGTGTTCGAGGAATTCCGGCGTGAGTTCGAAACCGCTGGCAGCCAGGTCATCGGTCAGGTGCGCATACCCGGCAGACAACTCGGATATTCCGTACCGGCTGGTTTGCATCTCAGCCTCGGTCGCAATGCTCCGGCGGTAGTTGTCAATCGAGGTGTCGATGGCTTCGGTCAGCGAACGGCGCAGCGAACGGAACCCTTCCAAACGTGCGTTTCGCAACGCCAGGGCAGATAAGAAGAACGCAGTGGTGGCAAGGGCAACCAGGATAAGGCTGCAGGTCGCGGCCGTGAAAAACAGAAGCTTCGACCGGATGGCAAGCCCGCGCAGCGGCAACCTGGCGAAGGTTCGTGGTTCAGGCGCCAACATGCTTGCATTGGTCATGGGCGTCCACCCTAAGGGCTGGGCACTTCGATTCGGTCGATGGCGGAAAGGCGCCCGTGCCGCACCCGGGCCAGAACAACCCGATGATTGGTTTGAGCGGCCCCGGCACCGAACGCGAAAGTCAGCCCATCAAAGGCGCACTTGGCACCGGCAAGCGCAGTGAGGAGAACCTGTTCGGTCAACAGGGGGCCGGCTTGCTCCAGCGCATACCCGAAAAACCGTGCCCCGATGTACGCTTCATAGCTGGCGTGATCGTACCGGGTTGCGCCGACGGCGTTCATGTCGTGACGGTATTCCTGGCCCGTTCCAAGGGTGGAAGCGGCCGGGAACGGAACAACTTCCACGGCGACCACTCCCTCGGCGTCGGCTCCGCTGAGCCGCTGCAGGGATTCCATGCAAATGGCCGACGTGCAGCACACCACGGCCTCCCGCAAGTACCGGTGGGCGTAGCGCACCAGGCGTGCGGAGGGCGCGAAGGCGCCCGAAAGGATGATCGCGTCGGGTTTAGCGTCTGCGACCTGGTCAAATGCCTCTTTGAGCACCGATTCATTCCGAAGGTACCGGCCATCCCCAACCAGCTTCAGGTGCCGCTCTTCCAGAATACTCAAAAGGGCATCGTGGACCGATTGTCCGTGGTCGTCCCGCTGCCATACCAACCCGATCCGCTGGGCGGCTGCATCTTCCACCAGGTGGGTGACCAGCATGCGTATCTCGTCGACACAGGAGGCGCGCAGGTTGAAGGTGTACCGGTCTTTGGGGTCCTGCAAAAAAGCGGCCCCGGATAACGGTGCAAAGAAGGCCAGGTTGGCGCCTTCGATCATGGCGAGCACCGATTCAGATACCGATGCGCCCGAATAACCCACCAACGCCAAAACGCGGTCCTGGTTGATCAACCGCTCCGTGTTTACCACCCCGTTGAGTCCTTCCGACTGGTCGTCGTAGGCCACCAACCGGATCTTCCGGCCGTGAATGCCGCCGGCGCGGTTAAACCGTTCAAAGGCAGCCAGGTAACCCTCTTTCACAGACACCCCGGCCGGCCCGATCCGGCCCGATTCCGGACCCGACATGCCCAGAGAAATCTGGTCAGGGGCGACCGGGTGTTCGGTGGAGAGAAATTGCGCAACGCCCAGGGATGTGAAAAAGCAGGCGAATGCGACACCGAGAGACAGGGCGCGCGTGCCATTCGACCGACCATGGAAGTGAAAAAGTTGTGGCAATTAGTCCCCCGCCGTTTTGCCTGGACCTATAGGTTTTGTCAAAGCTTACAGTCAAACCGGTCGGCCGTCGCACGGTTTGGCGGCCGTCGCACCAGAAACCGCTCCGTTCTGCGGAGGCAGTCCCGGCGCCTCTGGCCGTTTGACGCGCTCCGGGGCGCTGCCGTCATCGTCATGGTCGAAACCCATGTATTTATAACGCCGCTGCGGACGCAAAGCTGCAGAACGCCCATTGTGCGGGTGTGTGGAACGGGTTCCAGGGACTGGTTGCGCCGCTTTTTTTCATGTTGACCGGGTACGCCCTCGAGTTAAGGGCTCCGGCGACCCGACAGGCCCTGCATCGCCGCCTTCGGACGATCGCCCTTTGGTGGGTGGCAGCCATGCTTCTGCACTTGCCGAACCGGGGTTCGGGCGGGGCATTCCTGGACCTGTCACCCCTACTGAAGTTCGATGTGCTGCACGCCCTCGCGCTGACTGCCCTTGGCCTTACGGCCATGCAACTGACGGTCGGCCGGCGCTGCCTTCCCTATCTCCTGCTTGCGCTGTTGACGCTGGCGGGCACGGTTCTCGCAGACCGGTCGCCGTGGGTTGGCGCCCTGCCTCCGTGGTGGCAAGGGTTTACTGCCGATGGGCGAGCCAACCCGTGTTTTGCGTTGGAGCGTGCCGGCTTGACGATGGCGTTGATGGTAGCCGCGGTGAACTTGCAGGATCGTTCCCCCGGCCGGGTGGCGTCGGCGCTCGCCTACTTCGGCCGCCGTTCGCTCGGCGTGTACTTTATCCACCTGTTTCTTTTTTTTACCGAATTCCAACCAGGAGACAGCTGGGCATCGCAAGTAGCAGCACGGTTCTCCGTCTGCGGCGTTGCCGGGACCACGGTCCTGCGGTTGGGATTCAGCTTGACCCTTTGCTGGTGCATCCAGGCGGCCCGAGCAGTGATCCGGGCGCAAAATCCGCTTGGCGAATGGGCGAGTTAGGAATAACCTAGGCCTTCTCTGGCATGGTGGCCGTAGCTCAACGGTAGAGCTCTGGATTGTGGTTCCAGTTGTTGCGGGTTCGAATCCCGTCGGCCACCCCACCTCGCCATCTTGCAACGCGGCGCAGGTTCAATAACGGCGAGGGTCCGCCGCCAGAAAAAAGCGGCCTGCCTCGAGGCGTTTGAGGAAAAGCTCGCTACCCAGAAGACGCTCGACGCCTAGGCCGTCAAAAAAGCGATTGTGGCACCTCGATGCGGTCTCCCGGTTGCACAGGCACATCAAGGGACGGATTGCCCCGGATTTTCTTTACATCAATGATCATGACATCGTTGCCGCGCAGCAGCCTGATCTTTCGTTCATCGGCAAACGCGGTAAAACCGCCCGCGGCATTAATGCTGCCCAGGACCGTCAGGTCCGGCGTGTAGCCGACACGGTTCGGGGTTTTAACTTCACCGCCAACATTCACGAAACGTGAAGTTATCTGCTGTGTGATGATAATGGTCGGGTTCGTGAAAATATCCCGGGAGCGGTAAGCCTGCTCGATCGTCGACTGGGCAACGCCGGCCGGTAGCCCGCCGATCCTGATCTTTCCAATGTACGCCAAATTGACAAAACCGTCATTATCGATGGTGTACTGACCACTCAGGGAAGTGGTTTCCGCAGCAGGCACCCCGCTGATCTTAAGTTCAAGGGTGTCCCCTTTCCGGAGAACCGCGTCTGCGTGGACCGGCAATGTAACCAAGAGCAGGCAACTGAGGGTCAGGACCGGAAGAAAGGGATGCCCGCGCCGCACGACACGCGCCGCGGTGCGACGAATCCCAGACATAAGTTTGGTCAACGGTCCCCCCGGCAATCGAGCCGGGAGCGAACCAGTAAAAAAGGGCGTCATATAACGGGGTAGATCCGGGTAGGGTAGGCTTGGCACGAAGTCCGGGTCCTCGACCAGCGCGGGCGCACCTTGGACCCTCCAGGGGCAGGGCTTAATAATCGTCTTCGACGGCCTCAACCGCAGCAGATTTCCCCGCCCCAGCCCGGGCAGCGTCTTTGCGCTCTGCTTTAAGGCGCTTATCGGCCTTTGTGTAGTAGTGCGTGTAGCTTGTGTAATACTGAGAATTCTGGTCGTGACGGACATCGACGTTGTTCAAAACCACGCCAAGCAGGTTGGCTTCAAAACCGTCGAGAACTTTTTTTACCCGCATCAGCATTGAGCGGGGGAAGCGGCGGTGCTGGACGACTACGATGGAAGCATCGACAAGCGTCGAGATGATGGAAGCATCGCTGACGCCGAGAATCGGAGGGCAATCGATGAGAACGACATCGTAACGTTCGCGAACCATCTCCAACAATGAATGCATGGATTGGGAGCTAAGCAATCCAACTGCCTCAGTCGAGGCATTGCCGCTGGTCAGAACGTGCAGCGAGGGATGGTTTGTGGCCTGAACGGCACGCTCGAAATCGACCTTGCCCTTGAGGTAATTGCCAAGCCCAACGCGGTTGTCCAAGCCAAAAAGGCGATGCTGCGCGGGCCGCCGGAGGTCGCCGTCAATTACCAGCACGTTCTGCCCGTTCCAGGCGTAAGTCTGGGCAAGGTTGCAAACCGTGGTGGACTTGCCCTCACCCGGGCCGCCACTGACCAAGCTGAGAACCGATGCGTTTACTTTCTTGCGGGCGATGTCGACATTGGTCTTAAGGATGCGATACGCCTCAGCGTCAGGCGTATCCTCCAGGGCCTCTTTCAACACCTTGATGTTTTTTGGAACAACCGCCAGCACCGTGCTGCCGAAGGCGGTTTCGACGTCTTCCATCGTTTTCACGCTCGTGTCGAGGTACTCCAGCAGGAACGCCAGACCGATACCCAGCAACAAGCCGGCACCTGCCCCGACGGCAAGGTTCATGAAAACCCGGGGACGGCTCGGAAAACGGGCGGGCTCTGCCCGGTCACGGAAATAGGCGGGCCGTTGCGGCATCGCCAGTTCCATGGTCTGTGAACTTAACCGCGTCTTGGCCGCTTCCAAAAGCTTGCGTTCTTGGATGTAGCGGTATTTCGCGTCCAGGTACCGCGCGCTGGCCGTTTTCATCTCCTGCTGAGCACTCTGACTCGTGCTCAGATTGGTCTGCATTGCCTTCAACGAGTCTTCGGCAATGGCCAACTGGGTCGCCAGCCCTTTGCGCAAGCTTTCAATCTGCTGTTTAAGTTGCTGTTCAAGCGTGTCAACCTGCGCCTGTACTGCCTTTACGTCCGGATGGTTGCGACCCAAGCCGGAACTGAGCATACGGGCCCGGTCACTGAGCAGACTTTGGTAAACCGGCAGTTTCTGGGTGACCACCGGGTCATTGAGGTTCAACATGCCCGCCGCCCGCATCAGGTCGTCCGTTTTCACCTGCTCGAGCTGGCCCACGCGGCTCCGGAGGGCAGCCACCTGCGACCGCATCTCATTCACTTTTTCCTGGTTGGAGTTAACGCTCGTATCCTCGATGCGTGCGGAGGAATCCAGGCTGTCCGGATTGGGATCGTTGATCCCCGTCTGGGTGCGAAGGCGCGACGCTTCGTCAAACGCTTTGGCCACGGCAACTTCCTTCTCGTGAACCTCGTCGCGGAGCTGGTCCAAACTCTTGGACTGAATTGAATGCTGCTCGGCCACTCGCTGGTCCATGTAAACCTGAGCCACGGTATTGGCCACGAGCGCCGCCTCTTGTGGGTCGGCGCTTAAAACGTTGATCTGAATCAGGTTGGTGTTGCGCACTTCCTGCAGGGACAACATTCCCATCAGCCGCCCGTAAGCTCCGTCTTTGGAAATAGGCGCGTTTGCAGTTCCCCAGCGGTGGGTGAGGTCGAGTTGATCGATAACCGGGTAAAGGACCCCTTTGCGGGTAATGATCTGAAACTGGGTCTGGCTGAACTTCGCGTCGTTCAGCGACGATGCCGCCGGCTCGTTCTCAAAAATTCGCACCGGCGTCATGTCCGGCTCGATCTCGATCGTTGCGAAAGACTGGTACTGTTTCGGGGTGGTTAAAGTAACCACGGCGGTGGTGATGAGGACCAGCACGAACGCCAGGATGACAAGCCCAAGGCGGACGCGGACCACCCGCCAATAATCAAGAAAATGCAGTTTCGCTTCGTTAGGGTATTGAGAATCCATGAACAGATCGACGTTTCGAGCGTTTATTCGACCGGATACCCGGCGATTTATTCGAAAGATCGGTTTTAAGCTTGTCAGCTTAAAAGAAAATGGCCGACTTTCAACTGCCTTCCAGTCAGGCCCGCCCGCTCAGAACGCGAACTGGACGCCCAGGTAGATCCGGTTCCGGTAATAATCACGTATAACCTGGCTGGAAAAATCCCGGGTAAACGTGTAACCGGCGTTGACGGAAAAGGGCCGGGTGACCTGGTAGGCCACGCCAACCGACAGGTCGAGGATGTTTTCGGTGAAATTGCCGAGGTTCCCGTTGATCACCACCGAGTTCGGCCCGGCGTTGAACCCGGTGAACCCGATCCCATTGGTCTGGTCGATGGCGGTGCCGGTCTGGCCGACGGTGGTAACGGTTGACGTGGTCGCCGTCCCGTTATTGCCCGAGTACTTATTATAGGAATACGTGAGTGCAGCAACAGCCTTTAGCTTTTTTCCAAAGCTATGGTTGATGCTCAGGCCGGTCTGGTAGTACTCCCGGTAGCCTTGGCCGGACGAACTCGATTCTCCCAACCCAAGCTGGTTTAACCATTGCACCGTTGATTCCGGCCGGTACTCGTAGGTGAGCGTGGATTCAAAAGTGGGGTACAGGAAAGTTCCACTCGGTGTGGTGTGCTGCTCCCGCAACTGGGCGCCGAGGCGAAAAGCGAAGCTCAGCTTCGGGCTGAGGGTGACGTCAGCACCGGCCAGGAGGTACTCGGCGTCGGAATCATTGTTGACGTGGAAGTAGGTGTCGTTCTCGTAGCGGAATTCTAGGGCGACGTTGACGGTGGGCAATAGAAGGTAGCGCACCTGCTGGCTTATCGTGTTCTGCACGTAATTGTTGTTCAGGGCAGCTGCACTGTTATCGTACAGGACGGTTACCACATTGTACGTGGTGATCAGCGAAATCCGGTGGGTAAGCCAGTACCCCAGCGTGAAGGTGTTGCTGCTGTAAAAATAGTTGCCCTGATTACTGGCCTGGTCCAAACCGGTGGCGACGTTTGATTCCTGTTCATACGACGTGAACGTCGAAAAACCGAACACCGTTCGCTCGTTGAACTGATGGGTGAAGTTCAGGTTGAGGCTGATGTTCGGGGCGATCGCACTGCCCGGGCGGTTCCAGTAGGCGATCACCCCCGCAGACAAAAGGGCGTCGAGCCGGGTGCGCAGGTTGCCGATGTGACTGCCGAGGTTAAGGCCGAGTGAGTTGAACCCGCTGCCGGTGCGGTTATCGTGCGTAAAGAAGAGGTTGTCATCGTACCCGACGTTGGTGTAAGCGGCGACGGTAAACGGCAGTTTCGTGAAAAGGCCTTCGCTCAGGCTGCCGGGACTTGTTTGGGAACCGGCCAGGTCGGTTTGCGGGTGGAACAACGTGTAGGAACCGGGTGAGATGATGGACGAGGTCTGGGCCAGGGAAGCGGAGACAAGCCCAAGAAAGGTTGCCGCAGCCACCAACGCGGAGGGTCGGGAGAGAATCGTCATGGGAAAACCGGCGGATAAGCCAAGGAGAGGGGCTGAGGGGTTGCTGAATCAAGCCTAAATGCTCGAGGCACCATGGAATGGCCCCCTGGCATGCTCCCGTTCAGTGTGGTGACCATGACGATTTTAGTTGTCTGAAATCAGAGCGCGGCTTGCAATGCTTCTTTTCGCGGGATTAATCCACAAACTCGTTCGCGAGATCGCGGACGGCATGCAACCCGTTGGACCGGTGCTCCAGCAGTTCGGTTGAACCCGGGTAAGGGTGATTGCGGTAAAGTTGGATGACCTCAACACTAAACCGGCTGAGGTTGACCCCCAGGCGGGGAAACAGCAGTACCACCTCGCGGTTGGGAACCACCGCCAGGCACTCAGGCCCAAGCAACTGAGAAAACCGGTTCCACGTTTCCGGCAGTAGCAGGATCGAACTCAGGGCGGGATTCCTGCTGCGGAAGCGGAGGGCAACCACGACCCCGTTGCCGTCGCGCACCGACTCCGGCTGTAAGGTGGGTAAAAGCTGGCGGGCCGGCTCAAGCACCGTCGCGTCAGCCGACCGGGACGCGTCCGGGGAGAGCGGATGAAGGCTTTGGCCATCAAAATCGTAATATGCAACCACGGTGCGGGTGGACCCCGGCACGGGCGTTTGGCCCGCTTGATGGTAGAACGCAGGTTGCACGATGGCCAAGGGCGCAGCCCATGCCGCCCGGCTGAGCAACGAGAGCCAGCCGAAAAGCATCGCGCGAAACCAGGCGACGGGCGGGGGCCGCCGTTTGCAGTTTGCCGGAGCCAAGGTACTTCTACTACCTGACATGATTGCGTTTCTTGAGGGCGATCTGGTAGAAGCGTTGCCCACGCAGGTCGTGGTCTCGGTGAACGGAGTGGGTTACCTGGTTCAGGTTCCTTTTTCGACCTTTGACCAGCTTCCACCTGTCGCCGCGCGCATTCGCCTTCTGACCCACCTGGTGGTGCGGGAGGACGCGCACCAGCTGTACGGGTTTTTGACGGCTCAGGAACGCGAGCTTTTTCTTCTTTTGCTTCAACATGTAAGCGGCGTTGGACCGAAGATCGCTTTGGCAGTACTGAGCGGTTTGACGGTGACACAATTCAAGGCCGCGGTCGCGCAGCAAGACGTAACCGCCTTGGCACGGGTTAAAGGGGTGGGAAAGAAAACGGCGGAAAGGATGGTTCTAGAACTAAAAGACAAGGTCGGGGTAGCCGAGGCGTGGCAGACGGCCGTGGCAGGAAAGACTGACCAACGGCTCAACGATGCCCTTATGGCCCTGCTCTCGCTTGGGTTCAAACAAGTCGAGGTCCAAAAGGCATTGCACCAAGTTCACGGGCAAAGGCCCGAGGCTGCAACCGAGGAACTTATCCGCTACGCGCTTAAGCTGTTAGCCTAAGCTGCCAAGGTTCATGCCGACTGACCAGGAAAACATCACCGCGCTCCAGCAGCGCTTTCCTAAAGAAGGCCTGTTTGCTGAAAAAGAGTGGAACCTCGCGCCGGAACCCTTTTTCATCGACGCCGCCTGCGCCGGTTACCTCGAGCGCCTGGGCCATTGGCTTTTCAAATTTCTCCGGGCGGCGAACCTGCTCTATCATCAGTCACGCCGGGGGAAGCAACCTGCCTGGATCGCCGAATATTTGGACGCCGGGAAACCGGAAGCATTGAAGGGCTTATGGCCCGCAGCGCGGGGAGACCTTCCCAAGGTAATTCGTCCGGACATCATTCTTACCCCCGAAGGGCTGGTTCTCTCGGAGATCGATGCGGTGCCGGGAGGCATCGGCCTGACCGGCTGGTTGAACCAGGCTTATGCGGACCTTGGTTTTGATGTGATTGGCGGCAAAAACGGCATGGTCGACGGGTTTCGATCGATTTTGCCGAAAGGAGTGATTGCCGTTTCCAAGGAGGCCGCGACTTACCGTCCGGAGATGCAGTGGCTGGCTGGTGAACTCAACCGGCAGTACGGTCCCCATTGGCGGGTGGAGCAAGCTGAGACACTGGACTTCTCGATCCCGCAGTCGGTTTACCGCTTCTTCGAGCTTTTTGATCTGCCGAACCTGCCGTCTCAGGCCAGCCTGTTGAGCGCCGCCCGGGCGGGCACCCTCCAGATCACCGCGCCACTAAAACCCTACCTGGAGGAAAAACTCTGGTTCGGCTTGTTCTGGGAAAAATCGCTTGAGCGTTTTTGGGAACGTGAACTCAGCCGCCGGCATTTTCAACGGTTGCGCGCCGTGATTCCAAAAACGTGGGTGATTGATCCTGCCCCGGTGCCGCACCACGCGGTGATCCCCTGGCTGGGCATTCAGAATTGGAAAGAGCTGAGCGCGTTTAGTCAGAAGGAGCGCGACTACGTATTAAAAGTCAGCGGGTTTTCCGAACGCGCCTGGGGTAGCCGTGGCGTGTACGTCGGCACAGACCTGCCTCAAGCAGAATGGGCCCGCCTGATCGACGAAGCGGTGCAGTCTTTCCCCCGTCAACCTTTCATCCTGCAGCGTTTCCACCGGGGCAAGCTCTTCGAGCAGGGGCTTTACCAGCCGCAAACCGACCGCTTTTCAACTTTTCGCGGCCGCGTGCGGTTGTGCCCGTATTATTTCGTCGCCTCGGAGTGTGACATCCGGCTGGGAGGCATTCTGGCCACCATCGTGCCGGCGGACAAAAAGTTGGTCCACGGGATGCGTGATGCGGTGATTGTGCCGGTCGCGGTGAGGGCTGAACGCTGACTTGAAAACGAGGCTACCGGATTTCGATCTCGCGTCGCTGGTTGACCGAGTCCGCCACCGCTTGCACGACTTTCATGTACTCAACGCCTTCGGCGAACCCAGGTTGCGGGATGATGCTGCCGGGCGCACGCACGGCAGCAATGAAGTGTTCTTCGGCCGCCCAGGTTTGCTCGAGGCCGGGCGGGATCGCGATCGGCTGAACGGCAGCTTCGCCGACCCTCGCGCCGCCGACCTCGTCTTTGGAAAAATCGTAGGTGAGCACGCCCTCGTTGCCGTACACCTCCAATCGGTCCGGCCCGGAGAAGGGGGCAACGCCGCTGAATTCCAGAACGCCTTCCATCCCGCTTTCGAACCGGCACATCACGGTCACCAGGTCCGGAATCCGGATTTCATACCCTTGACGGATGGGGTGCACGGTCTTCTGGTGGGCGAAAACCCGTCCGATTGGTCCAAACCAGCGCTGCACGACTTCCGCATAAATTCCCAGCGTCAGGACGTTTAGGCCAGAGAGTTCGTCCCGCTGACGCCAGTGGGGCGGCAGCTCTGGATCAACGTAGATGCCGCTTAGGCTTTGCAGGCGCAGGTGGTGCGGCCAGCCGAGGTATTCCTCGGCCAGAAGCTTCTGCATGAACAACGACCCTCGCAAACCGTGAGGTGGCGGACACAACATCGTGGCCAGGTGCGGGTGACGCAGGGCAGCTGCCTGCATTTCCTCAGCCTCGCTGAGGTTCATCGCCATGCGCGCCTGGCAAAACACGTGTTTACCCGCCTCCAGCGCCGACACCGTGATGGTCGAATGCAGGTAGGGAGGTGTGCAAATCCAGATGATGTCGATGTCAGGGTCGGCGACGAGCTCGGCCCAGTTCGCATAGCGCACCGCATCCGGCAAAAACTCGCGACAAAAACGCTCTGCACTTTCATAGGTAGAGTTACAAACAGCCGTGATGGAAACATCGGGAATCTGTTTCAGTGCCGGCAGGTGCCGGGACTTAACGATGTTACCCGCGCCAACGATGCCGATCCGAAGCCTGCTGAGCCTTGTGGACATGGAGAAAGTACCTGGATGAGACAACATCCGGTCCGCGGCGTTTAACGATCGCCAAAAATCTTTCTGTCCGCCGGCTGCAGCTCGGGTGCCAGGAGGGCCGAGTCTTGCCGCAGAACCGGCGGGTAGCAGATGCGCTGCACGCACTGGTCCCAGGTTTCATGACCCCCCACAATCTCAATCTCGACGCGCAGGTAGTAGATCGGCAAGGGCAGGGCCGCAATCGTTGGGAAGCGTACGGCGTCTTTCTCCGTGGTGATGACGGCGCTGACGTCACGGCGGACGCACCGCTGCAGGAAACTCGTGAGTTCCCTCTCGTGGTAGCGGTGATGGTCGGCGAAATGCCGCGAGACTTCGATCCGGGCCCCAAGCCGACGAAGTCCCTCCTCAAAGCTTTCCGGGGCGGCGATCCCGCAAAGGGCACCGATGTAACGGTCCCGAAGGTATTCGAGCGGAAGGCGTTCATCTTGGTAGACGTGACGCAGGTAGAGGGGTTTATGGGTGCACTCAATGATTTCCGCCGTGCGATTGTACCTTCGGATTCGTGCAATCAGGTCCGTGTTGGAGGTTCCATCGCATTTTGTAATGAAGATGTAGCTGGCCCGCCGAAGGTTTCGCGGCGGTTCCCGCAAAGTGCCCCGCGGCAGCAGGTGCTCATTGCCAAAAGGTGCCTGGCGGTCCACCAGGACGATGTCGAGGCGGTGCTTAAGGTGCAGGTATTGCAAGCCGTCGTCGAGCAGCAAGGTGTCGACGTCGAGTTCTTTGATGGCATAGAGGCCGGCCTTTACCCGATCCTTATCCACCACCACTGCAACACCGGCTAAATTTGACGCCAGCATGAAAGGCTCATCACCCGCTCCGGACGCATCGAGCAGCACGCTCCGGCCGTCGGACACGATCCGCGGCGGCTGTTCCATCCCTTGGCGCAGCAGCCTTTCCCACCACGTCCTCCGTTTGCGTGCGTCGATGCTTTTGTAACCGCGGCTGAGGATCGCCACCCGCCGGCCCCCTTTCTGCAAGGCTCGGGCAAACTTCTCTACCACGGGCGTCTTGCCGGTGCCGCCAACGGTGAGGTTGCCGATGCTGATGACCAAACACCCGAGCTGCCGTTCCCGGACAACCCGCTTCCGGTAAAGGTACAGCCGGGTTTGCACGCCCGCCAGGTAGACGCAGGAAAGGCACCGCAGGATGCCTCGCAAAAGCGCCGCACGAAATCCATGCCGCCGGTCCAGGATCACCTCGATGGCGTACTCTTCCAGGTCGTCCAGCCAGCGCCTCATGCGGTCACGATCCTGGCGCCGGCGTTGTCGGCCTCAACGACGTGCATTGCGGCCGTGCCCCCCGGCACCGCCGACTGCATCGCCGCGGCTACCGCGGCCGTGTTTTCCAACGCGATGCAGGCGATGGTGGAACCCGACCCGCTCAGAAAGCCTCCGAGTGCCCCCGCTTCTTCCGCGGCCCGCAGCACCGAAGGCAGAAAAGGCACCAGCGGCTGCCGGTACGGTTGATGAACTTGGTCCCGGAACGCGCCGCGGAGCAGCCGGTAATCCTGACTGACAAAGGCCGCAGTCACCGCCGCCACCCCCGCCAGGTTTCCGACCACCGCCTGGCGCGGGTAGCTCTCCGGCAACGCCTGCCTGGCGGCCGGGGTCTGCACTTCAAAGTCGGGCACGCAAAGCACCACTTTCAGCGCAGGCTTCACCTCATACCGCAGCACCGCTGAGCCGTGCGGCCGAACAATCGTGAAACCGCCGTAGCAGGCCGCGGCCGCATTGTCCGGGTGACCCTCCAGTTCTGCGGCCAGCCGGAAAAGGCTTTCGCGCTCAAGCCCGCCATTTGCCAGAGCGTTGAGGCCCATCAGCAGCCCGAGACGCACGGTGACGCTGCTGCCCAGTCCGCGCGCGCTCGGCACGCCGCCCGACACCCGCACCCGAACGTTGAAAGGCGGGAGGCCGGTTCTCGCAAAAAAGGCGGACGCCACGGCAGTGAGGAAAGCGGCCGGCTCCGGCTCCCCCGCCAGCTCCACCCGGACGTCATTGTACAACTGCAAGGCTAATCCGAGGCAATCGAAGCCAGGCCCCAAATTGGAGGTGGACGCCGGCACGCGAATCTGGACGGTGGACATCACGGCCGGGGATACTGGACCACCCTCGATGCGGGTTCAACCGGGAAGCCGGCGTTCAACCCCGCTACCGATTAAGCTTGCTCCGGGGGCTTATCTTCCTTCCCATCCCGGAATGGCTCAAGTTTCCGCCGATGGTTCACCCCTCCGACGCGACGGCCGACGTTCGGATGAATCGAGGAACCTTCGCCTTACCGCCGGCATTGCGCCGCATGCAGACGGTTCCGTCCTCATCGCCACCGGTAACACGCAGGTGATCTGCGCAGCGACGTTCGAACAGACCGTTCCCAAATGGATGAAAGACCAGCGAGTCTCGGGGGGTTGGTTGACGGCAGAATACGCAATGCTGCCGTACTCCACCCTTACCCGGAAACCGCGGGACGCAACCAAGGGGAAGTTGGACGGCAGGAGCGTGGAAATTCAGCGTTTGATCGGCCGCGCCCTTCGGGCGGTGGTCGATCTGGAAACGTTAGGCGAGCGAACACTCTGGGTGGATTGCGATGTGCTTCAGGCCGACGGCGGAACGCGCACGGCCGCCATCACCGGCGCCACCCTGGCCGTGGTTCTGGCCTGCTTCAAACTGCGCCGTCAGGCCACCCTCCAGGGCTGGCCGATTCGCAGCCTGGTGGCGGCGACCAGCGTTGGATTGGCCCAGGGCCTGGCCCTGGTGGACCTGGATTACGAAGAGGACCGCGCAGCCGAAGTGGACCTTAACCTTGTCATGACGAGCCGGCACGAACTGGTAGAAGTACAAGGGGCCGGCGAAGAAGCCACCTTCACCGCCGGGCAGTTATCGCACATGCTGGCGCTCGGCCAGGATGCCGTCCACGACCTGATCGAAAAACAGCGCGCATTCCTCCACGCACACGATCCGGCCCTCGGCGAACTTCCCTTCACCAACGGCCCAGGGTGACGAAGGTCACAGGCAGGGGGTCGCAGGCAGGGTTTGTCGTGGGTCAGGCCAAACAGCGCTCCAGCTGATGCCTCATCGCGGTCTCATCAAGTTCTTTCCCGATAAAGACGAACTGGCTGGACCGCGCCTCGTCCTTCGCCCAGAGGCGGTCCCAGTAAACGGTGAACCGGTTGTTCACGCCATGGAACACCGCCCGCCGCGGCGTGCCTTCGATCCAGAGAATGCCTTTCGAACGGAACACGCGGCTCTTCTCCGAAATGTCATTCAACACTTGCTCCAGCCGGGGCAGGTCAAACGGTTGATCGAACCGGAAGGCGGTCGAACGGATCTCCTCGTGGGTGCTCGCCCGGTACTCGTTCAACAACTCCGGGGAGACATTCAGCTTCTGGTCCAGGTCGAAGGCCTGGACGTCCAGCAGCTCTTTTAAGTTCACCCGCGAATGCTCCGTCCGAAACACGCGGGCTTGCGGGTTCAGCTCGGACAGGGATTTTTCCACGGCCGTCCGCTTTTCGAGGCTGACCAGGTCGATTTTGTTCAGCAGGATAAAGTCGGCAAGTGCGACCTGCTCACGGGCCACTTCGGCCTCATCCAACTGTTGGAGGATGTTTTCCGCGTCCACCAAAGTAATGATCGAATCAAGCCGCGCATGCTGCTGAAGTTGAGGAATGTTAAGGAACGTCTGGGCGACGGGACCAGGATCCGCCACTCCGGTCGTCTCGATCAAGATGTAATCCAGGTTGTCCCGCTTAAGCAATTTCTGGACGCCTTTGACGAGGTCCTTGCGCACAGTGCAGCAGATGCACCCGTTGCTCATTTCCACCACGTCTTCAGCCTGGGTCTCGACCAGCTGCCCATCAATGCCGATCGCCCCCACTTCGTTGATGAGGACGCCAAAACGGTAATCCGCCTGCCCCTTCAGGATGTGATTCAACAACGTGGTCTTGCCAGCTCCCAGGAAACCGGTAAGCACGCTTACAGGAATGATTTTGCGCTGCGTCATAAAACGCCAGAAAAGGCGGTTCAGCATCCTGAACCACCGGGCCCCCCAACGCAAACGGGCTTTTACACCAGACCAGCTGCCTTGAGCGTACGGTAGGCACCGTTCTTGGCAATGGTCTTTAAGGCACGCGCCGTCAGCTTGATCGTCACATACCGGTTCAACTCGGGTACCCAGATTCGCCGCACCTTCAGGTTAGGAAAAAAAAACCTCCGCGTGTTGGCAGTGACGTGCTGTCCCACCCCGCCCTTTTTTTTCGCAAGGCCGCGACGGTGAATGGTGGTGCCTTTAGAAGGCTTGGCTCCGGTGATGCTACAAACTCGGGACATAACGGCTTTCTCTTGGAGAGCGTGCAAGATGGGACCGGGGCGCATCCTGGTCAAGGAGAATTGCAGCGACCCCGCCTGCCGGGCGGCAAGCCCCTGAAGAAAGATTGAAAGGGCCGCAACCTTTCAACGTCCAAGTAGCGTAACTTTCGTTACAACGAATCAACTGAATTTTAAATCCGATGAAAAAGCTGCTTCTTCCGTTACTTGCCGCCGGCATCCTGTTGGGGTTCGGGGCAGCACCGGCCTCCGCCGGCGTACACGTCTCCGTAGGGCTCGGACTGCCGTTCTACTACGGGCCCGCTCCCTATTATTACGGGGGCCCCTACTATGCCGGAGGCTACTACAGTCCGTACTATTACGGCTATGGGCGGCCTTATTACCGGGGTTACTATCACCCTTACGGCCGTTACTATGGCGCTCGTCCTTATTATTACGGACGGCGCTATTACGGGCGCGGCTACTATCGCCGTTAATAGGCCTGAGCCTTTGCGGGACGGTGTTGGCGGAACAAAAAGAGGCGGCTGGCAACCAGCCGCCTTTTTGGCCTTTTCTTCGGATCGTCAGCCGAGGCGGGAGACGATAAGGAGCACCACGATTGCTCCGACGATCGACATGATAAATCCTGCCGGGTGAAACGCTGCCCCGTCTGCAGGGCGCGAGAACAACCGGGCGATCAGGCCGCCGACGATGGAACCGACGATGCCCAGCAGGGTGGTTCCAATAAAGCCGAGGTGGGTGTGCAGAAGGGCGCTCGCAATGGCTCCCGCCAGGAACCCAATGATGATTGACCAAATAATGTGAAGCATGTTGAAAGTGTCCAGGGTTGAGGTTTAAGCGAAGCCGCGTGGCCGCTCCGCCTACCTACTTTCGCCGCTCGTGCGCACTCAAGCCTCATGCGGGGGCCAGATCGGGCGTAGCGGCAGTGCAGGCTTCGGCAAACCGGACGGCGATGGTTGCGTGAAAGGGGTGGAAACCGAGCGACGAACCAGCCGTGGCAGCCTCCATTCCCATTTCTATGATAATTAATAACTAAAACCATAAATACTATTACCGTTGTAGTGGGACGGACGCTGACCGGCCGATTTAACTGGATCCATCCCGGTTCCGGACGGCTGGCCAGTTGCGCCACCACCGATGCACCTCATTACAACGCTGCGCGCCTGCGCCCTTTGCGCCCTCGGCACAGCTGCTTGGCCAACGGCCGTCCCGGCTTCACCCGTCACCATCGTCCTTGACGCAAACCGGGGCGTCATTTCCATACTGTACGAAAATGGCCAGTACCTGAGCTCACCCCACGGCACCTACCCGCGGGGACATTTCGACGTGAGCACCCGGTTTACCGGCGACACCTCGGTCGCCTACAACGGACCGACGTCCACGGTCCTAAACGGCACTGTTCTGACCCAGAAATACAGCTGGGGGACGGCCACCTGCAACTACGCTACGTCCGATAACCGGCTTGCCTTCCAGTACACGGTCACGAACACGGGCACCCGCGCCCTCACGACCTTCAAAGTGCACGTCCTCGACCTCGAGTTTCCTGCCTTTGAAACACCCCGCAGCTGGAGCACCAGCTGGGTGCCCGGGGCGTGGAACAACCAGTCACCTCAGGTGCTGATGGCTGCCTACAACACCGGCGTCCTCGCCGTGGTGCAGCCGGACCCGACGCGGTTCTTCCCTTTTTACTTCAGCACCCGCTATTGGAACGGCTTTCCCCTCACCTTCAACTCAGACTATCCAATCGCGCCCGGGCAAACGGACCATTTCCAGGTCCAGTTACGGTTTGGTCCCGTCGGTTCATGGAACGCGGATCTCGCTCCAGAAGTTCTGAACGCATTCGAGCGGGCCAATCCGCAAGCCAACAGCTGGATCGACCGGCGTCCGATCGGCCAGGAGTTCCTGGCTGCCTCCAACACGCATTGGCCTAACAACCCGCGTGGGTGGTTGAACAATTCCAAAATCGACGTCCGGACCACCGCGGGCCAAGCCGCCTTTAAAAGCGAAATGTTTACCAATGCCGACGCGCTCATCAGCTTGGCCAAGGGAATCAATGCCCAGGGAATTCTAATTTGGGATTTGGAAGGGGAACAGAACCCTGTGGGATCGGGCAGCTTTGTGGGGGACCCCCGGCAACTCGCGACGGTGGCGCCGGAAATGGACGCGATTGCGGATGAACTCATGGCCCGTTTTGTCAGCCAAGGCTTACGGATCGGCGTCTGCATCCGGGCCCAGCACATCGTCTTTCGCCCGGACGGGACCCTTTATCAGATCGACTGGCCCGTCGGAAACGCCGACGCAGTGTTTGCCGACCTAGACGCCAAGTTGACGTACGCGCAGCAGCGTTGGGGTTGCACCCTTTTTTACGTCGACTCGAACAGCTGGCCGAAGGGCTACACGCACGACGTCAGTGTCTTTCAGCGCTTGCAGCAGAAACACCCTGACGTGTTGATCTGCCCGGAGTTTCACCAACTCAAGTATTACACCTGCGTGGCGCCGTACCTTGAAATGAAAAACGACGGCCCCGCCGGCACTTCGTCCACGGATTACAGCGTGTTTCCGGGTGCGATCAGCCTGGTTAACGTCGCGAACGGAGACATGACCCGCAAAGCGGAACTGCTGGCCGCGATGGAGCGGGGGGACATCATGCTTTACCGTGCCTGGTACCCAAACATTGAATACACCACCGTCAAAGCGTTGTACCGGCAGGCCAACGCCATTTGGAAACCTGTGGTCGTTTCCAACGATTACCATGCTGTACAAGGCGTACAGAACGTTTATAACCCGACCAGCAACGGGTTTGTGCTCGGCGTGCCGAACGGGCAACTCCGGGTGATTGGAGCAACCAATGGAATGTATGGGACCACTTCTATCTCCAACAACAGGGTGCTCTACAACGCCCCGGGTGGAAGCGGCATCAGCGACACGGTTGACGTTACCGTTACCGATGGCAACTCCGTCGTGAAAACTCCCATCGGCATGACCACCGGAACGCCCGCCCCTGCCACCTCGCCCCTGCCAACCCCCTGAGAAATGCCTTTTCCGTCCGGCTTAATTTTCGCGGAAAAGGTTCCGGTGTCGGGCCAGGTAAACTCCGCCCGAGTACAGCGTCAAGGTCACGGTGAGCGCGATCAAAGCCACCCCGAGCCACCCGGCCATGGTCCCGACCGGGCGGTTGGTCAAACCGGGCGCCCGCTCTGCCAGCGTCAGCAAGGCAAGGTAATAAAGGATCGTCACCATCTGCCACGCCGTCTTGTGTTTGCCAAGCTTTTCGGCCGGCAGCACGATGCCCCGCGAAGCGGCCACCAGGCGCAAGCCCGTGATGAGGAACTCCCGGCTGACGATGGTGATCGCGGTCCAGGCGGGGATCGCATGGAGCGCTACGAGGCAGATAAACGCGGAAACGGTCATGATCTTGTCCACAAGCGGATCCATTAGGCGGCCAAAGTCGGTGACCAGGTGAAACCTCCGCGCGATGATTCCGTCTGCGTAGTCGGTGGCAGTCCCCAGCAGAAAAATGAGCAGCGCCAGCAACTTGCTTCCGGCAAAAGTCACGCTCAACGCTGCCACGAAAGGCAGCGTCAGCAGAAGCCTCAGCATCGTGAGGCGGTTAGGTAGGTTCATGCGACCTGCACCGTTGCGTAGACCGGATGTTTCCAGATCGGCACCAGTTCCTTAAGGCGTTCAACGAGGCTTTCGCTCGCGCGAAATGCCGCCTTCCGCCGCTCGCTGAAAACCCGTAAGAAGAGGGATGCTTCGCCGGCGGGCACAAAACCGATCCGGTGGTGCAGAACAACGTGGCCCACCCGGTGGAGCTCGACGGCTTCCTGAGCAATTTCGGCCAGTAAACGTTCCGCCATCGGTGCAAAGGCTTCATACTCAATCCCCTCGATCCGGCGGCCATCCTCGACGTCGCGGACCACTCCAAAAAAGTCGACCACGGCTCCGTCGGTTCGGGTAAAGTCCGGGGCCGGCACAAGAAGCGGCTGGCGGGTGAGCTTGGTGTCCCAGGCTGTGAGCATTATTACCCTATGCGCGTCTTTCGGCCCCATGCCAAGTAATACGCTGGCCTGAGGCACCGGGAAAAACGCGCTTTGCTGGCAGCGACGAGAAAACAAGGCGGCGTTGTACCGGCCTATTTTACACTTGTCAAAGCAGTTGGGTGGCGTATGCAGCAAGCGTCGGTCAAATCGATACCCTGCGGCCTCGGAAAATGCTCCAGCCACCGTCAACCGACTCTGCAACCAATGAACCAATCTGATATCGGCTTAGTCGGTCTCGCCGTGATGGGCGAGAACCTGGTCCTCAACATGGAGAGCAAAGGATTTGCGGTTTCCGTTTTTAATCGCACCACCCAAGTGACGGAGAAATTCACTTCCGGCAAAGCGAAAGGAAAACGCATCACGGGCACGCGGTCAGTGGAAGATTTTGTCCAGAGCCTGGCCCGGCCCCGCAAAGTGATGATCATGGTGAAGGCCGGGGGGCCAGTGGATGCGGTCATTGACCAACTGGTGCCACACCTGGAAAAAGGCGACGTCATCATCGACGGCGGAAACTCGCTCTACTCGGACACGCAACGCCGAGATAAGAAGATGTCGGAACTCGGGCTGCATTACCTCGGCATCGGCGTGTCGGGCGGCGAGGAAGGCGCGCTGAAAGGGCCTTCGATGATGCCGGGCGGATCGCCGGGAGCGTGGGAGATTGTGGCTCCCATCTTTCAAAAAGTGGCCGCCCAGGTGGAAGGGGAGCCGTGTTGCCGGTACATGGGACCGGACGGCGCGGGCCACTACGTGAAGATGGTTCACAACGGCATCGAATACGGGGACATGCAGCTGATCTGTGAAGCCTATGCGATCCTGAAAGAGGTCCTCGGCTTGAACAACGACGAACTGCAGGAAGTGTTCAGCACCTGGAACCGCGGCGATCTGGATAGTTTCCTCATTGAGATTACGGCAAACATCTTCAAGAAAAAAGACCCGGACACAGGCCAGGCTTTGGTGGATGTGATCCTTGACAAGGCGGGCCAAAAGGGAACAGGCAAATGGACTTTGCAATCGGCGATTGACCACGGAGTCGTCGTGTCCACCATCAACGCAGCGGTTGAGGCGCGCGTTTTGTCGTCCATGAAGGACAAGCGGGTACGCGCTTCCAAGACCCTGCCCGGCCCGGCCCCGAAATCTTTCGAGGGCGACCGCCAGGATTTTATCGACGCGGTGCGGGACGCGCTTTACGCGTCAAAAGTCATTTCCTACGCCCAGGGCTTTTCACTTTTCGCGGTGGCGGGCAAGCAGTTTAACTGGAACCTGAACTTTGGCGACATCGCGACGATCTGGCGTGGAGGGTGCATCATCCGGGCCAAGTTCCTGAACCGGATCAAGGAAGCCTTTGAACGGGATGCACAGCTGGAGAACCTGATGCTGGACCCGTTTTTCAGCGCGATTCTGGAGAGTTGTCAGGAGCACTGGCGGCTGGCCGTCGCCACGGCCGTCCAGCACGGGATTTCTGTGCCGGCCTTCAGTGCTTCGCTCGCCTACTTCGACGCTTACCGTCAGGAACGGCTCCCAGCGAACCTGCTTCAGGCCCAACGGGACTATTTCGGTGCGCACACCTACGAGCGGATCGACAAGCCCGGGAGCTTCCACACCGAGTGGCTTAGCTAAGGGGCGGTTGCGCAGGCAGGTGCCTGCCCCTAACCTCGCCCATGAACCTGATTGACGGCCGGGCCGTTGCTGCCCGAATCAACGAGGAAACTCGGGACCAGATAGCCCGGCTGCAGCAGCAGGGCATCCGGCCAGGCCTGGCGGTCGTGCTGGTGGGCGAGAATCCGGCGTCGGTTGTTTACGTTCGGAACAAGGACCGGACCTCACAGGAACTCGGCTTGCACTCCCAAAAAATTGAGTTGCCGGCGTCTACAACCCAAGGCGAGTTGCTGCACGTGGTTCACCGCCTGAACGGGGACCCGGAGGTGCATGGCATTCTGGTGCAGTCGCCGCTTCCCGCCCACCTGGACGAGGCGGAGGTCGTGCGCTCGATTGACCCGGCCAAAGACGTGGATGGCTTGCACCCCGTTAATGTCGGCAAGCTGGCGATGGGCGATCCGAGCGCGCTGGTGCCGTGCACGCCCCTTGGGTGCCAGCGGTTGCTGTTGGACAGCAAGGTGCCGACAGCGGGTGCCCATGCAGTGATCGTTGGCCGAAGCATGCTGGTCGGCAAACCCTTGGCATTGCTCCTCCTGCAGAAAGGCAAGGGCGGTGACGCGACGGTGACCGTCACCCACTCCCGTTCGCGCGACCTGCCCACCATTACCCGGCAGGCGGATATCCTCATCGCTGCCATCGGCCAGGCCCAATTCATTCGGGCCGAACACGTGCGGGAGGGTGCCGTTGTGATCGACGTAGGCATAAACCGGGTGGCGGATGCCGCCAAACCAGGAAGTTTTCGCCTTGTCGGCGACGTTGCTTTTGAGGAGGTCGCCCTTAAGGCGGGCGCGATTACGCCCGTGCCGCGTGGAGTGGGACCAATGACGATTGCCATGCTGATGAGCAACACGCTCCGCGCGTGCGTTTTTCAGACCGATCTGCCTTCCTTGCAGTAACCTCGGTTTATCATTTTTTTGCCATGCATTCCTTTCACTTTGAAGGCGAAAGGCTCGCCTGCGAGGGCGTCCTGCTGCAAGACCTGGCCGAACGGTTCGGAACGCCCCTTTACGTTTACAGCGCCCACACCGTGACCGACCACTTCCGGCGACTCAATGCCGCGCTGGGCGAATTGGACCATGAAATCTGCTATGCGGTGAAGGCAAACTCCAACCTGGCCATCATCCGCCTGCTCGCGCAGGCCGGCGCCGGCTTCGACATCGTGTCCGGCGGAGAACTCTACCGCGTGCTCCAGGCTGGCGGCGAACCCGAAAAGTGCACCTTCGCCGGCGTCGGTAAGACCCGCGAGGAAATTGCCTACGCCCTGCACGCCGGCATTTACTGTTTCAACGTGGAATCTTCCGAAGAACTGGCGGCCATAGATGAAGTGGCCGCGTCCATGCACACCTCGGCGCCGGTAGCCATTCGCGTGAACCCGGATGTCGACGCCCACACCCACCACTACATCTCAACGGGACGAAGTGAGAACAAGTTCGGCGTTGCCCTGGACCAGATTGAGGCGGTTTATGCGCTTGCCAAACGCTTGCCCCACATCACCGTTCGAGGGTTGCAGATGCACATCGGTTCGCAAATCACCGAGGCGGCGCCGTATGCGCAGGCGATCGCCAAGGTGACGCCGCTGGTGGAGCACCTCCGCCGGCTCCATCCGCTTGAATTCATCAGCATCGGCGGCGGGTTGGGCATCGTTTACCGATCCTCGCTCGAGAGCGGCGCGGAGGCCTGGTGGCGGCAGAACGAGCCCGCCCATGGCCTTACCCTGGAGCACTACGCGGAAGCCATCCTGCCAGCCCTGCGCCCGCTTGGGCTTCGTGTTCTGGTGGAGCCCGGCCGTTTTCTGGTGGGCAATGCCGGGGTGCTGCTAACGACGGTCCTGTACCTTAAACACACCGCTCAGAAGACGTTCGTGATTGTGGATGCCGGCATGAATGACCTGATCCGGCCGGCACTTTATGAGGGTTATCATGAAATCGTCCCGCTTCGCCGGGCATCGGCAGCGAAGCGACTCGTAGCCGACGTGGTTGGTCCCGTGTGTGAAAGCGGCGATTTCTTTGCCCAGGACCGTGAGGTGGACAAGGTGGAACCCGGCGCGGCCCTCGCACTGATGAGCGCAGGCGCCTACGGGTTCTCAATGGCGTCCAACTACAATTCCCGGCCGCTGCCGGCGGAGGTGCTGGTGACCGGCAACACCCACCGTCTCATTCGCCGGCGGCAGACGTATGCCGACTTGATCGTGCCTGAACTGGAGGCGGAAGAAGCAACGGCCGTTTAGCGCCTTCACCAGGTGGGTGCGGTTGCGAGCGGGAGGCAGCACGGGCCAGGTTGCGGCCTCGGACGGTGGCAGCGCACCCGCGAGGTGTATGCACCGCCCACCGCAGCTGGCGTTAACGTGCAACCTGAAGGTTGCATATGCAGGAAATGAAGACGGATCGGATCGAAAAGGAAACCGTGGTGCGCGCGCCGCGCGCGCTCGAGAGGATCTCGCGACGCTGGGACGAAGCGCTGGCACGCCTCAAGGCGGCGGTCGAAGACGACTGACGCTTAGGCGTGAGCCGTCCCCGTGCCGGCGGCGAAGGGACTCGCCGCCCTACCGGGCCCATGCCCGCGCCCTTCTGGTCTCGTCGACCGACCCCAAGGCCGGAAAAGATTTTTGGCAAATGCTACAACTTAAGGTACCTGCTTGACGGGCCGTATGGGGATGCTATGGCGTCGATTTCTGTTTGCGCTTTGGAATGGGCTGCGCTCTCGATCGTGGCGATCGGGTTCCAGATGTCAGCTTATGGTCAGCTCGGTGAGACGCTGCCACAGTGCGAAACCCGGTACGGCCACAAAATCAGCGAACACAACGGGTCTGCGGGCTTCCGGAAAGACGGCTATTACATCTTCGTCCGATTTTTTGAGGGGCGGGCGGATGCCATCCTTTTCAGTAAAGCGCGCAGCGACACCCTGGACAGGCCGGAGCCTATCTCCAATGAGGAAATCCGATCGCTTCTGGACGGGTGCAGCAACGGTCAGCCCTGGTCAACCTCGCGCGCCGTCGCCACGGGTTTGCGCTGGTCGGCTGGCGACGGCGCCCTTCTCGCGGATTATGGCACTCTGGACCGTTGTCTGGTGATCTTAACCAAAGACCATGTGGAGCGAGAAGTCGGGAGGGCGGCTGCCCGGCCGGTGAACAGGCTGCAGGGAGGGTGAGCTTAGCGTCCCCGGCGAAAACGTGTACCTCAGCCACGCGACGGCCTCGGATGCCCCTAAACGGTACCCCCTTTAGGCCCAACCCGAAGGCAATACCGGGTGCCCATTTCGGCCTTTAATACCGTGACAGCCGGCGCGGCGGCCCGGGCAGCTTCATCGATCGAGCGTGGATCAATGGTGTTGAACGCGAACATGCCAAAATGGTGCGCCACCATCACCGGCACGCGCGCGCCACGGCAAAGGT
Source organism: Chthoniobacterales bacterium (assembly GCA_036401335.1). GTDB lineage: Bacteria > Verrucomicrobiota > Verrucomicrobiia > Chthoniobacterales > JAFAMB01 > DASWVC01. The sequence goes on along the minus strand of DASWVC010000201.1, from coordinate 11,177 downwards.
CGATGGCTTCCGGCAATGAAAGGTTGCCCGCGATGTTGCGCTCACTCAGTTCGCGGCTGCGTCCGTTCACGGGCAGCAACGCCAATTCGGGGCCAAGCGCCGCTAAGCGGGCAGGCAATCCGTCGTACGAAACGGTGTCTCCCGAATGGTACAGCTTGAGGTTGCCGCATTGAAACACGTAACCCAGAAACCGGTGGCGGCCCGCAGCGTCGTGGCCGAACGTTTCGTGAGCGGCAGGCACGGGCGTGACCTCGAAATCCGGCGCCAGCGCCATGGGCCGGCCGACTTCCGCCAAAATGACCCTCTCCGGCTGCAATGCAAGGCGGCTCACTTCCTCTGCAATTCCTGCGGGGACAATGAACCGGGTACGAGAAGATTGGGCTGCCACCCTCTCCAGGGTGGGTCCGTCCAGATGATCTCCGTGTTGGTGCGTGCAGAAGAGGAAATCAAGCTCGGGCAGTTCCGCTGCGCTCAGGGGTGCGGGCATCATGCGCTCGTGCGAGAACTGATGGTCCCGGTACTTTTCGGCCAGTCGATCGGAAAGGTAGGGGTCAATGGCCCAGGTCAATCCCGTTGCGCGGAACAAAAACCCCGCCTGGCCAAGCCAATAGAATTCGAACCCCGTGGACGGGGCTTGCAAGGCACTCTGCAGACAGTCCGGAAGGTGCGTTGGTTCAATCGTGATCATGTCCCGAGGTGTTCGCGGTGGAAATGCCACGAGCCGAAAAAGGAAAGGAGGCCACAAACGGCAGACCCAGAGAAGCACCGCCGCTCGCAACTCCTGAACCATTCAGGACGTTTTTCGGTTCTTCGGCTGGTGGCATTTGCTCCCCCCGTCACGCCAGGTCCTCTCTCTCCGCGAACGCTTGAGGGTCGCTCGCCTGCCAGGCGGGTGCGACCTGGTCTGTTTTTCCACCCCGATACCCCGGCGGCGAAGGGACTCGCCGCCCTACCGGGCCCATGCCCGCGCCCATTTCGGAAGCAATTCTTAGCGTCCACCATAATGCTCAAGTCAAAACGCTCATGAGGTTCTCGACTGCCTTCCGGGTGGCGCGCTGAACGCTTTCTTCGGTGAACGCGCCGATGTGGGGACTGACGATGACGCGGTCATGCTGTAACAAGACCGAAGCCGGATCCGGGGGTTCGGTCGGGAAGACATCTGTCGCGTAGGTCGACAGTTTGCCAGAGTCGAGCGCGTTGATGATGGCGCCTTCATCGACCAGACTGCCGCGCGCAGTGTTGACCAGGCAGCACCCCGGCTTCATTCGGTTTAGCGCGGCGCGGTCAATCACCGGTCGCCCATCGGGAGGCGGCGGGCAGTGCAAGCTGAGGATGTCGGCGCTCGCCAAGACGGCATCAAGTGGCGCCCAAGCAAAGTTCTCGCCGGGCTGAAACGAGGCGTCCGGGTAAGGATCAAACGTGGTGACCCGTGCGCCGAGCCCAAGGGCCAGCTGCGCCACCATGCGACCAATGGCACCACAGCCAACCAGGCCGAAGGGTCGATCCCGAATTTCCCGGCCCCGGATTAGCTTCCACTGGCCCAATTTCAACGTGAGGTTCAGCGACGGCAGGTGCCTTAAGGAGGCGAGCGCCAGGCAGATGGCGAGTTCCGCGACCCCCCGGGCGTTGGCGGCTTCAGCCCGTAACACTTTGATGCCAAGCCGTCGCGCCAGGTCAACCGGGACATTGTCAACCCCGGTGCCGTTCCGGCTGATCGCCTTCAGGCTGGTGGCCGAGTGCAGCACCCGCTCCGAGATCGCTTCCACCCCGGCCAGCCAGCCTACGCAGCCAGGGACAAGCTTCAAAAGCTCGTCTTCAGTGGGAGTTTTGCCCGCGGCTGCGTAGATCAGTTTGAAGCCGGCCCTTTCCAGTGGTTCCAAGTCCGGGCTGGGAACCTGGGTGAGCGAGCGTGGCGTGATCAGGATTTGTTGGCTCATTTGATCACCCGTGAGGGTTTGGCGCTGGTGGCGGCAACCCCACAAAGTGGGTTAAGTTCTTTGCCGTTCACCGGGATGTCCAGGCGAAACACTTGGGCAATCACAAGCGTCCAGCCGTGCATCATTGATTTTGGCAGGGATCAGCGGTATTGCCGAGCTATTCGGTGCTTTTGGTGTGTAAACACCCATCAAGACCACCGACTGACTGTCTCCCCCCAAACGGCGGACCGGCAGGTGTGCGCAACGCGGCACCCGCTGCCGTCCAAGCGGCGAGGGACGGCTCGCGCGCGATAACCGGTCCTCGTAGGGCTTAAACCAACTCAATGACTACTGTATGAAGAAACTGCTCTCCTTTTTGGTGTTTTCGGCTGCCTGCCTGGTCGCCGTTCGCGCCGACGCGGCCGACAAGCCGCTCAAAATCGGAATTTCCATGTACACGCTTTCGGCCCCTTATTTTGTGGCTCAGCAACAGGCGGCCAAGGAGGCCGCCGAAAAGATGGGGTGCACCGTGATTTCCACCGACGCCCAGAATGACATGATCAAACAACTAGCCGACGTCGAGGACATGCTCTCGCAAGGCATCAACGTGCTGATCCTGAACGCGCGCGACCCGAAAGGCCTCGTGCCGGCCACCAAGTCCTGCACGGCCGCCAAAGTCCCGGTGGTTGAAATGGACAGCAGCATTGATCCCTCGGCCGATTACGTAACCGTCGTGCAATCGAGCAACTCGGCAAACGGTCAGCTGGTTGGTGATTACCTGGTAAAAACAATCGGCAACCAACCCATGAAAATTGCCCTGCTGAGCGGTGAACAAGGCAACCTCGTGGGTGAAGAGCGGCGCGAAGGGGTAATCCGCGGAATCGTTGAGGCGCAGCTTCGGCAGTTTGGCAAAGCCGACCTGACGGTCGTCGGGCAAGGCTGGGGCCGGTGGAGCCATGAAGGCGGGCAGAAGGCCATGGAAGACCTGTTGACGGCCCACAAGGACATTAATGTGCTCGTGGCCGAGAACGACAGCATGGCGCTGGGCGGCATCCGGGCCATCGGCGATGCGGGTCGGACCAAGGACATCAAGGTGGCCGCTGCGGCGGACGGACAGAAAGAGGCGCTTGAAGCCATCAAAGAGGGCACGTACCTGGCGACCGGTCGGAACGATCCGGTTGAAGTTGCCACCAAAGCCGTCGACCTCGCGGTGAAAGCCGCCAAAGGTGAGGTCCCGTCCAGCTTCCCCAAGACGACCCTCACCGAACCGATGGCCATCACGAAAGATAACGTGGACAAGTTTTACAACCCTAAAGCCGTTTTTTAAACGGTCCTGAAACCTGCCGGGCCTGCCGTTTGGCGGGCCCTCCCGGTCTTCCTACGGGCCCGGCCTCGAGCGTCCGCCTTGGAGCTCGGGGCACTTTCGACCAAACACGTTCCAAGCAAGTAAGAATGGCTGATTACGCCGTAGAAATGGTCGGAATCTCGAAGCAGTTCGGCGGGATCCGGGCGTTGGACCACGTTTCATTTGCGGTCAAACGGGGTGAGGTGCACGCCTTGCTGGGTGAAAACGGGGCGGGCAAGTCAACCCTGATGAAAATCTTATCCGGCGCCTACCGTCGCGATGCCGGCGAGATTCGGGTGGCCGGTCAATCCGTTGAAATCGGCAACCCCCACGTTTCGCGCCGGCTGGGCATCGGCATTATTTATCAGGAGTTGGTGCTGGCCCCGGACCTCAGCGTCGCCGAAAATATTTTTTTGGGGGATTTGCCGGGGCTCATTCCGTGGAAACAACTGCAGGAGCGTTCCGGGGCGATCTTAAAGGAAATCGGGTTCGACCTCGACCCGAAGGCGCGCTTAGGCGATCTCCCGCTGGCCTACCAACAAGTGGTGGAGATTGCGAAAGCGCTCTCCAAGGACGTCAAGATTCTGATCCTCGACGAGCCGACCGCGGTCCTTGCGCCGCCCGAAGTAAAAAGCCTTCTTGGATTGATCAAAAAGCTCAGTCACCGCGGGGTGAGCATCATCTACATTTCCCACCGGCTTGAAGAAATTTTTCAGGTGGCCGACGCCATCACGGTGCTTAAAGACGGGCGCACGATCGGCACCGTTTCGCCCCAGGAAATCAATTCGGAACAACTCATCGACATGATGGTGGGCCGCCACGTCACCGAACTCTTTCCCGGGCGTAAGCGGAAGGTGGGGGAGGTTGTCCTGAAGGTCGAAAAACTGCGGTTTGGCAAAAAGGTGGAAGAGGTCTCTTTCGACGTCCGCGCCGGTGAAATCCTGGGCATTGCGGGCTTGATCGGCAGTGGTCGCACCGAAACGGCGCGCGCGATCTTTGGGGCAGAGCGCAAAGGCAGCGGCACCGTGACGCTGAACGGGAAACGCCCGTCCATCCGCGCGCCCCGGGACGCCGTGCGGGCCGGCATTGGCTTGGTGCCTGAAGATCGGAAGGCGCAGGGCGTCGTGATCTCGCTGCCCATCCGCCAAAACGCGACCATGTCCATGCTCGGGCGTTTTCTCGCGCCCTTCGGGGTGATCAAGACGAAAACCGAAGGGCGGGCGGTGCAAGGGCTGGCCAAACGGCTCGCGATCAAAATGCGCAGCATCGAAGCGCCGGTGAACAGCCTGTCCGGGGGCAACCAGCAAAAGGTGGTACTTGCAAAATGGTTCGGCGCGGGGTGCCGCGTGATCATCTTTGATGAACCCACCCGCGGGGTCGACGTCGGCGCCAAAGCCGAAATCTACCGGTTGATTGACGAACTCGCCGCCGAGGGGCTGGCCGTGGTGCTCATCTCCTCCGATCTGGTTGAGGTGCTCGGGATGAGCGATCGGATCCTTGTGATGAGCCGTGGCCGCATCGCCGGCGAGCTCCAAAAGGGCGACTTTTCAGAAGCAAACATCATGCGCCTCGCCCTCCGGGGCCTCCAGCAGGACGGAAAGGTAACTCATTGAACAAACCCAAGACAGAGCCGCAGGCGGGCCACCTCCGCCCTATGGAAACGCGCCCGGGATATGATTTTTCGAGCCTGAGCGGATCTCTGGCCCGCTACAACATCGCCCTAATCTTTGTGTTGTTGGTGATCGGCGCCAGTTTTGTGTCGGGCGACTTCTTCACGCAGCGCAACATCACCAACGTGTTGCGCCAAAGCGCCGTGGTAGGCATCTCGAGCATGGGCATGCTTCTGGTCATTCTGACGGGCGGCATCGACCTGTCTGTCGGCTCCGTCTCGGCTTGCGGCAGCGTCTTAGTGGCCCATTTTCTTGGCACGATGCCGGTCGCTGGCGCGATCCCCGGAGCAGTCCTTATCGGTTGCGCCATGGGCGCGGTGTCAGGTTACCTGGTCGCTGGCCGTCGGATGCCAGCGTTTGTGGTCACCCTTGGCATGATGACGATCGCTCGCGGGACGGCCTTTATTGTTTCAAAAGGCCAGCCTATTCTCGTCGGGGCCAATGGCCAGTTCCTGAATAATTTCGGCAAGGGCCTGACGTGGGGCGTCGCGAATCCGGTCATCCTGATGCTGGGGGTTTTTGCGATCACCTGGTTCTTATTGCATTACACCGCCTTCGGCCGGTTGGTCACCGCCATCGGCAGCAACCAGGAAGCCGTGCGGCTCTCGGGCATCAGCATTGCGTGGTATATTTTTGCGACCTACGTCATCTCCGGCGGCCTGAGTGCGCTTGCCGGGGTGGTGAATACAGCCCGCTCCGGCGTCGGATCGCCGGTGCTGGGGATCGGGATGGAACTGGACGTGATTGCCGCGGTCGTGATCGGCGGCGCAAGCCTCATGGGCGGCCGCGGCACCGCGTTGAATGCATTGCTGGGGGTGCTGATCCTGGCCGTCATCGGCAACATCATGAACCTCAAGAATGTGCCGGGGTACCACCAGGAGGTTGTTAAAGGCGTTATCATTCTGGTGGCCGTTCTCTTCCAATCCGGAATCTGGACCCGACGCACCTGATCAGGGGATCATTGGCCCGGTCCGGTGGATCTGGCGTGATCCGTCCGAGAGTTGTCTTTCCCAACCCTCGTTTTAAGCGTGCGCCCTGCTATAGAAGCAGAATGAGCGCTCCCGACTGTTTCATCAACGACCCAACACCCCTGGCCATTTCCGTCCTTTTCGGCCCCAGGGCCCAACCCTGGTGCCGGGTTGGTGCCGCACCCTTGAAACGGAGCCTGGTCACCCGATGAACCGTGAACGTCGTGTGATTTTTTTGTTGCTGCCGCACGTCCACCTGCTGGACCTCGCCGGTCCGGCCCAGGTGTTTGATGCCGCCAACCAGTACGGCGCCCGCTACCACACGGTGTTTTGCGCGACGACGCCGGACCTGCCCAGCGCCCAGGGTCTGGGACTTCACTGCTCCACCGAATGGCCGGCACCAGGGCCAGACGACCTGGTGGTGATCCCGGGAACCCAGGCCAACCGCACACCTCGGATCCTTCCAGCCACGTTGCAACGGTGGCTGCTGGCGGCTTACGAAGCGGGTGCCGAACTGGCTTCCATTTGTTCCGGGGCTTTCGTGTTGGCGCAAATGGGATTTCTCACCGGACGCCGCTGCACAACCCACTGGAGCCTCGTTGCGGAGCTCGAACGGCGTTACCCAGCCGTGCGGGTGGTGGAAGCCGCCCTCTATGTGCAGGACGGACCGATTATGACCAGTGCCGGAATCGCCTCCGGCATCGACCTGGCTCTCTCCATCGTGGAACGCGACGGCGGCCCCCGAATGGCAGCACAGGTAACCCGGGAACTGGTCGTTTACCTGCGCCGCGATGGGCTGCAACCGCAAGCCAGCGTGTTTGTGGCCTTCCGCAATCACCTGCACCCAGGGATTCACCGCACCCAGGACTGGCTAAACAGTCACTTCAAGGACACCGTGACACTCGACACGCTCGCACGCATGGCTCGCATGAGCCCGCGCGGCCTGCAACGTACATTCAAAGCCGCAACCGGCCTCAGCCCATTGCAGTACCAGCAGCGGCTCCGGCTCGAGTTCGCCATGTCCCTCCTTTGCGACCCTGACCTCACGACGGAAACCGTCGCCGAAAAATGCGGCTTTCTGGATCCTCGCCATTTTCGACGCCTCTGGACCGCTGCACACGGCGTTTCACCGTCCGTCTGGCGCCGGCGACTCGGGTCCGCTCACCCCAGGTCGCTCCCGACGAACACAGGACGGTTTGGCCGCCGCAGCTCACCCGCGTGCCGTTCCTTCGACCGAACCGATCAGGCGTCAAGGGACCTTGTGAAACTCGGCCAGGACTGCACTCCGACCATGTCAGGCGGCTTCGCCGGGGGTGGCCGGTGAAGGCGCGCGCGGCGCAAGCCCCGGGGGCTCGAGCGGGCGCTAACGGAGCCGAACTGCGTCGGTCCTCCGAGGCTCTGGTCCTCTTTCCTCGCCCGCGGGCGCGGCACAGCGCTGACGACACGTTGTGGCAACGGTCGTCCGGTCTGGAATGGGCTTTCGCGCAGCCAGCGACCGTGCTCATTCTGCCCGCCGGTCGCGTGACTCTCCTCCAAGGGTCGGAGGCTTACCGCACCACCGGCGTCACCCGCCAACGCAACCCGGGCCACCTCGCGCCAACCGGCATGGGCCGCGTGCCCACCAACCTTCCGGCCGGGGCGGATTGGATCCACTTGACCTTCATCGTCCTGCTGGCCGCGGCTGCGGCCTTCCAGGCAGGCTGTTTTGTTTTTGGGGTGTGGTGAACGGTGAATATTCGGTGTGCTAAAAGTCGCCGTCGGCCCGGCGTGAAGGGGCCTTCCGCGTTGCCAAGCCGCCCGGCGCGGCCGGCGAGGGGGACCGCCGACCCTGACCGCGACCCGGGATGATGCGCCGTGGCGTAATAGGGCCGGTTACTCCTCACCGACCGCCAGCTACAGGACACATGCCTGTTTCGGAAAGGAATCTGGCCGTTTGCTATCGTCCCGTTAAACGGAAAAGGAACGTGGCGGCTCCCTCAAGTGCGCGACATGAACCACATCACGTAGGAGATGAGGCCAGAGAGAACCAGTAAGATCATGAGGGTGAAGGGAACGTGAATGATGCCGATGTGCATGGCGTACAGGTAGCCATTCCCGCCGTTAACCACCAGTGACTTCTTGACCGGCGGCCGCGGGCGCTGCCAGCATGGCGTTGGCATGGTTTTCCTGGCCCGGATTAGACCGGTCCCGGTTTTACGGTCTGTTCCGCAGCGCCACCAGGTTGTGCCGGAAGCGCCTTCTCCGGCGCCTCCGGCCATACCCAGCCGGCGGTACACTTCATGCCAGCAGGCGGCGTTATTCTGAAGCCTGCTCGGCTTTTTTCTCTTCGCGGATTGCCCAATAAGTGTCCAGTGCGCGCGGCGCGAGCACCAGGGCGGTGGTGAGGGTTACTACACTGAAATCAGAGATAAATTTTGCTAAGTCCATTTGGATTTGGTTTTTTAGGAGTTAGGGTAGTTGAAAGGGACCGGAGGCGGGAACGCCCCAGGCGCTTTCGATGGTTGCCAGTGGCTTCCACGCGCATTCATTTTATTCGGGTCGCGCGGCAGATTGCGCAGCTGTGCGAAGTCCAGCGCCGGCAACTCGGGTTCGACGGCGATCGCGTGCTGCGAGCCCGCAAATAATGCTTTAAAGATGAGTTGAAGGCCGAAATTGGGCAGAGTGTTCATAGATTAAAATTACAGGATACAAAAATGTTTGGATCAGGTTGGAGGTTGGACCAGGAAAGATCCGGGACCGCCAGTCAGATAGTCAGGCCACCGCTACGTCAGCGCTTTGTTTCGCCTGCTGTTTAAGATAGGCGCCGAGCGCCTCCGGAGGCACCGCTAGCGCAGCCAGAAAGTGGGCGAACGGTGCGCCCGCGGCCGCTTGCATGATTTCCATCTGGTTACCTTTCTCAAGTGTTGTTTACTACCTTGAGAACAAGCGCCAGGACTCTCTTAGAGACCCTTTTAGCTTTGTCCTCTCAGCATCCCGGTGGAACTGGCCCTTACTCGGACCAGGCCTCCAGAATGCCCAGAGAACTCAATAGCTGCTTTGAAAACCTTCCCTACCATATCACTAGGCTTTAGGAAGTCAAGTCAGTGCTTTTCTTCCGGGCGCTATTGCCGGCCGGTTACCTCGAATCCGTACGGCTCGCGGTCCACCGAACCGTCCCCTACCGGAACGCACCTTCCCGGACCCCATTTTCCGCCCGCTGGGCTTCGCGTCCCGGCAACGAAGCAGGGTACCCGGCTGCTTAGGACGGGGTGACGACGGCCGCGAGCGCTTCCGGCTGGTAATTGAGGTAAGGCCCCAGCCAACGTTCCACCTCAGCCAATGAAAGTTGCTTCCGCCGTTGGTAATCCAAAACCTGATCCCGACCAAGTTTTCCCACACCGAAATATTTCGCTTCCGGGTGGGCGAAATACAGCCCGCTAACCGCGGCTCCCGGCCACATCGCGTAATTCTCGGTGAGACGGACGCCGGCGTTTCGCTCCGCATCCAGCAAGTCGAACAACGTCCTTTTCTCGGTGTGGTCGGGACAGGCCGGGTAACCGGCGGCCGGCCGGATTCCTCGGTAGGCTTCCCGGATCATGTCCTGTTTGGAAAGTTTTTCGGTGAGGCCGTAGCCCCAATCGCGCCGGGCCCGTTCGTGCAGGCACTCTGCAAAGGCTTCCGCCAGACGGTCTGCCAGGGCCTTGGCCATGATGGCATTGTAATCGTCATGATCGGCTTCGAACTGCCGGGCCAGCTCATCCACCCCGAACCCAGCCGTGACGACGAACGCCCCCAGGAAGTCCGGCCGGCCGCTCGCAACCGGCGCGATGTAATCCGCCAGGCAATGGTTGAATTGTCCGTTCGGCTTGCGCATCTGCTGACGAAGAAAATGGAATGTAGCCAGGGGCTGCCGGCGGGTTTCGTCGGTGAACAACAACACGTCGTCACCGCGGCTGTTCGCCGGCCAGAACCCGTAGGCGGCACGGGCCTGAAACAACTTGCCGTTGACGATGTCCTGCAGAAGTTTTTGCGCATCCTCGTACAACAGGCGGGCCTGTTCGCCCACTACCAGGTCATCGAAAATCGCGGGAAACCGCCCACGCAACTCCCAGGTGTGGAAAAACGGCGACCAGTCGATGTACGGCACCAGTTCCTCCAGGCTCTGGTTACCGATCACGCGGACGCCGGTAAAAGCCGGACAATCCACGGGCAGGTTGGCCCAATCAAAGCGCGGCCGATGGTCGCGGGCTTGTTCCAGCGGGAGCAGGTCACGGTTGGTGTTGCGGCTGTCAAAATCCTCCCGCAACCGTTGCTGCGCGGCCGCATTTTGCCGGACGTACTCGACGGATTGCTCCTCGCTAAGAAGCGAGCCCACCACACCGACCGCCCGCGAGGCATCAACGACGTGAACAGTTGGACCGTGGTAATGCGGTGCGATTTTAACGGCGGTATGCGCCCGGCTCGTGGTCGCTCCGCCGATCAGCAGCGGCAGCCGCAACTGCAGGCGCTCCATTTCCTGGGCCACGTGAACCATCTCGTCCAGAGACGGCGTGATCAATCCGCTTAGTCCAATCACGTTTACCCGCAGGCGAGCGGCCGCTTCCAGGATTTTGTCGGCCGGCACCATTACCCCCAGGTCGATGACCTCGTAGTTGTTGCAGGCCAGCACCACCGAAACAATGTTCTTGCCGATGTCGTGCACATCGCCTTTTACGGTCGCCATTAAGACTTTGCCCTGGGCCCGGGTGTCCTGCGCCGCGGCCTTTTCCGCTTCCAGGAAAGGGGTCAGGTAGGCCACGGCTTTTTTCATCACGCGCGCACTCTTCACGACTTGGGGCAGGAACATTTTGCCCGCCCCAAACAGGTCCCCCACAATGCTCATCCCTGCCATCAACGGGCCTTCAATAACCTCCAGCGGTTTCTCGCATTTCTGCCGCGCCTCTTCCGTGTCCTGGTCGATGTAATCGACAATTCCTTTGACCAACGCATGGGCCAGGCGCTCTTCCACGGGGCCGTTGCGCCACACGTCGTCCTTCGTCTGAGCTTTGGTGCTGCCCTTTACCTTTTCCGCAAATTCAACCAGGCGCTCCGTCGCGTCCGCGCGCCGGTTCAACAGCACGTCTTCCACCAAGGCCAGCAAGTCCGGCGGAATCTGTTCGTACACCGCCAATTGACCCGCGTTAACAATTCCCATGTCCAGCCCGGCCTGGATCGCATGGTAAAGAAAGGCGGCGTGCATCGCTTCCCGGACCGCGTTGTTGCCGCGGAAAGAAAACGAGATGTTCGAGATTCCCCCACT